>NZ_JBQHRN010000031.1:0-28738 GCF_052066735.1 Clostridium sp. HCP1S3_C6 | reverse complement strand
AAGAGAATTTCATCGCTCGACTTGCATGTGTTAAGCACGCCGCCAGCGTTCGTCCTGAGCCAGGATCAAACTCTCAATAAAAAGTTTGATTCTAAGTCTTATTTCTAAGACTGCTCATAAAACTTACTAATAAAAGAATTGCTGGTTCTTAACTTATTATTCTGTTCAATTTTCAAAGACCATTACCACTTTTAGTGGTTTTTGTGTCACCCTCAAGCGACTTCCTTATCTTATCACTTGTTTCAGCACTTGTCAACATTTTTTTGAATTTTTTTAACTCAAATTTTGCTGACTTTTTAAGTTTATTATCAAATTAAACTTGTGTGCCTTAGCGACGTATTTTATAATATCACCCTTAAATACTTATGTCAACACTATTTTTATTTTTTTATTTATACCTTTTATATATAAAGAATATTTCTTAATATATATGTCAATAATATATTTGTATATACTATTGACAGTCTATAAATACCTTATATATAATTTGAATGTATTTATATTAATACGCAAAAGTAAATGGTATGCTTTAACATAAATCAAAAAGAAAGGGTGAAATTATTATGTTTGGTTTTTTAAAAAATAAATCAAAAAAACAAAACTCATCAAAACTATATGCTCCTGTAGACGGAAAGGTAATTCCATTATCTCAAGTTGAAGATCCAGTTTTCGCTCAAAAAATGGCTGGTGATGGTGTAGCAATAGATTCAACATCTGATACAATTGTATCACCAGCTGATGGTACACTTGAACTTGTATTTAATACAAAACATGCTTTTGCACTAAAATTAGATGATGGTGCTGAACTATTAGTTCATATAGGTTTAGAAACTGTTTCATTAAACGGAGAAGGATTTACTCAATTAGTTGAAGCAGGAACAAAAGTAAAGGTTGGTACACCTATAATAAAGATTGACAGAGAATTCATAAAAAGCAAAGGTTGCTCTTTAGTAACACCTGTATTAATAACAAATCCAGATTCTATGTCATCAATTACTCCTATAGAAAATATTGATGCCACTTCAGGCGAAACTGCAATTATTGAATATTCAGTATAAAAAAAGGCTATTGCATGTGGTATTTTGCAATAGCCTTTTTTTAATTAGCTTCTTCAATTAAAGAAACCCCTTCTTCATATATCTGTTCATTTATAGTATCAATATCTTTCTTAGATATGCTTTTCATAATAAAAATCCCCACCACAAATGATATTACTTCCCCAATAGGAAATGCCATCCAAATCATACTTTCAACATAAGGAATTTTTGTAAACACCCATGCAAGTGGAAGTGATATAACAACTAGCCTAAGTAATGATAATACCAAGGAACTTATTCCATGTCCTAATGCTTGATATATACCTTGATATGCAATATTAGCTCCAACAAATAAATATCCTAATGTTATAATTCTTATTGCTAATACACAAAGTTTTCTTGTTTCATCTGAAAGAGCAAATATACCAATTATCGGAACCGCAAAAATTTGAAGTATAATAAGTCCCACACCCATTATTGCTACTGTATATAATATTCCATATTTTATTCCTTGCTTTATACGTTTTTTATTTTTCATTCCATAGTTAAATGCAATAACAGGTATCATTGCATTATTCATTCCAAATGCCGCAAAAAATACAAACTGCTGTATCTTGTAGTATATCCCATAAGCTGTTACAGACGAAGTTGACACTTGTCCAAAAATAATATTTACACCATAAGTTGTAAAAGACATAAGCGCTTGCATAATAATTGCTGGAATACCTATTTTATATATTTCTTTTATAATTTTAACATCTGGTTTTATATATGAAATTTTAGTTTCAAACTCTCTATTATTATATTTAAAATGAAATACCATATCTATTAAACACGTAACACACTGTCCTATTACTGTTGCATAAGCAGCTCCTTCTATCCCCATAGATGGCATTCCAAAATATCCAAATATCATTATAGGATCAAGTATAATGTTAACACAGGCACCTGTAATTTGAGCTATAGTAGTTTGAATAGTTCTACCAGTTGCTTGCAATAATTTTTCAAAAACAAGATACATAGTAATACCAAATGATAGTGTTGTACATATTTTCAAATATGATATTGTCATTTCAATAATAATAGGATCAGAAGTTTGAGAACTTACATATACATTAATCCCCAAAATTGAAAACACTAAAAATATGATATATGTACATATGCCAAGAAAAATAGAATTTCCAGCAATTTTCCCAGCCTTATCTTTTTGCCCTGCACCTATGTATCTAGATAATAAAGCATTTATTCCAACTCCTGTCCCAACACCTACTGCTACCATTAACATTTGAATAGGAAAAGCTAATGTTAATGCATTTGATGCATAATCTCCCATATTTTTAATTGCTGGCGTATCCTTCATCTGTGATACAAAAATAGCATCTACTATATTATATACAGCTTGCAAAGCCATAGAAACCATCATAGGAATTCCCATAGTTATTAACAATTTCTTTATCGACATCACCCCCATCTTGTTAATACCTTTTTCTTTTTCCATATTTACTACATCCTAAAACATTTTAATAAATTCACGGAGTCTTTTAGGGAAGCTACCACAACCTTTAATAGGGCACAAAAAAATGCGTAAATCCAAATTATCTGGACTTACGCATTTGCAACTCGATATTAATTATATATTATCATATATATTTTAAAAAAGTCAAAGTGTATTTTATTTTATCTTATAAAATGTTATATGATCTTGCCATTTGCCATTTATATAAAGATAATCTTCATTAACACCTAACATCTTAAAACCACACCCTAAAAGAACTCTCTTAGATTTTTCATTATCTGTCAAAGTAGATGCTTCTACCCTATGCAAATCTAATTCTTCAAAAGCATACTTTGTAAGTGTAGATACAGCATCCTTCATGTATCCCTTTCCTTGTTCATCTTTATCAATAGAATATCCTATTATTCCGCTTTTAAAAATTCCATACACTATGTTTGATAATCGTATTTTCCCAATTAATTTTTCATTTTTATAAATTCCGAAATCAAGTGCAGATCCATTCAGATATTGTCTATAACTTTCAGTTAATATATTATGTTGAACTTGTTTAGTATAAAATATATTATCCCTATTAGGTTCAAAATTTTCTAAATGCTTTTTGTTTCTAATATAAAAATCAAGCATATCATCATCATCATTTGGCATAAGAATTTTTAAAGTTATTTTCTTTCCTTCAAGCTTAAGTAGGTTTAAACAACTTCCTGAATTGTACTCTTTTCTTGTTATCCCCATTGATATTTCGTTTGCAAGCTCGCCTTGAATATATAAGTTATCAATAAAAATACCTTCTAAAGAAAAACCAATATCTAAGAATACTGATAAATTAATATCATCAGGCATAAAAATATTAACTTTATTTATTTTAGGATTTTTATAAAGTACTCTTAGTATTAATCTTAAAGTTTCATTTAATAAATCATTATCTTTTTTTCGATAAAATTTAAAATTTATATTACATCTTTTATTTATTTCATCTAAATCTATTATTTCAAATCTTCCAATATTAATTCCACTTTTATCTCTTATAATATATTCGTTATCATTTCCTGAAGTTTTAAATATTGTTACCCCTTGCTCCATTTTACCATCTCCTGCTTTAACTTTCATTTTCACAAAATAATATGCTAACAATATTATATTGTAATTTAATAATTATTATGACTAATTTTAACTAGCAAGAATATCTTTTATTACTTCTCCTCCAATAATCATTCCTGCTACAGGTGGCACAAAAGAAATACTTCCTGGAGTTTGCTTTTTTCTTTTTCCATCAAGTTCTTTTTTATTGGTGTTTTCCAATTTTATAGGGACCTCTTCCGAATAAAGAACTTTTAATTTTTTAACACCTCTTTTTCTTAATTCATGCCTCATAACTTTAGCAAGAGGGCAAACTTTAGTTTTATATATGTCTGAAATTACAAATTTTGTTGGGTCAAGCTTGTTTCCTGTACCCATACTACTTATTAATTTTATACTCTTATCTTCACAATATTTTGCAAGGGCAATTTTAGTAGAAACAGTATCTATAGCATCTACTATATAATCTACATCATCATCAATAATCTCATCTAAATTATTTTCTAACACAAAAACCTTATGACAAACTACATTACATTCTTTATTAATTGATAGTATTCTTTCTTTTTCTACTTCAACCTTAATTCTCCCTATTGTCTCCAATGTAGCATGCACTTGTCTATTTAAATTAGATACTGCAATAGTATCATTATCAATAATAGTAATATTCCCCACTCCAGCTCTAGCAAGACATTCAACAGTATAACTTCCTACTCCGCCGACACCAAAAACCATAACCTTACTATTTTTTAATTTATCAAGTCCACTTTTACCAATTAATAATTCAGTTCTTGAAAAAGGCTTTTCATCCATATTAATTTTCTCCTTACAAATACCTATATTTTATTATATTTTATTTTATATTTTTCATTTATACAAGTACAAGAGTCTATTTGCTTATTACTTTGTAGAAATTAATATGTTTTTCTGCTAAACTGTACATATAAAATATATAGTAATAAAAGGAGATTTTTTATGATTTTAGGTATAATTGGCGCTATGGATGAAGAATTAGAAATCTTACTTAGCGATATGAAACTTCAAGACAAAAAAACAATTGCAAACATGACTTTCAACAAGGGAAAATTATGGAACAACGATGTAGTTGCAGTAGTATGTGGTATTGGTAAAGTAAATGCAGCTATATGCACTCAAATACTTGTTTCAGAATACAAAGTTGATAAAGTTATTAATGTAGGTGTTGCAGGAGGAATTTCTAAGGATATTTATCCTGGTGATGTTGTTGTTGCAGAAAATTTAGTAGAACACGATATAGATACCACTGCTTTTGGAGATCCACATGGGCAAATCCCAAGACTTGATACTTTTGATTTTAAATGCGATCCATATTTAATTGAAAAAGCAAAAGAAGCTTGCAAAAACATAAACGATATAAATACTTTTAGTGGCAGAATTGTATCTGGAGATGTATTTGTAGCTGATGTTGAAAAAATAAAATGGCTTGAAAAAGAATTTAATGCAATGGCTTGTGAAATGGAAGGAGCTAGTATAGCCCACACTTGCTATTTAAACAATATTCCTTTTGTTGTTATAAGATCTATATCTGATAACGCAAATAATGGTGCACATATGGATTATGCTAAATTTACTCCTATTGCAGTTAAACATTCTACTGCCATATTAAAAGAAATGCTTACACAACTATAATAAGCATTATTTTATGGAGGAATTAAAATGCTCAGAATATTTCCTGTACTTATTGTATACCTAATATTAAATATAATGGTAGGCATTAGAATTCAAAAATCCTTGTTGATAGAAAAAACTAATTGCAAAATTATTTTTTGGATAATATTCTTAATTATAGCTTTTTCCTTTGTTATAGCTGAAATATTTCCAAAAATCTTGCCATTTTCAGCAACAAAAATAATATACAATATAGGATGTATTTATTTAGGATTATTTGTATATATGATATTGTTATTTACTATTTCATTTTTTCTTACTCTTATATTTAAAAATGGGAAATTAGATTATTATTCTATTTCAATAGTACTCTCTATAATTTTAGTTATTTGTGGTTTTTATTTTGAAAATACAACAAAAATTAAAAATTATGATGTACAAATGGAAACAAAATTAGAAAATACTTCTTCAATGAAAGTTGCATTAATTTCTGATATTCACATTGGATATACTTTTGGACAATCACATTTAAATAAAATGATTACAGAAATAAATGATTTGAACCCTGACATAATTGTAATTGCTGGCGACTTGATAGACAGTGATTTAGATATTGCTTTACATGAAACTGACTTATCTGTTTTATCAAATCTAAAAAGTAAATATGGTACTTTTTTTGCTCTTGGGAATCACGATTGTTATACACAACAAATAGAAAGGCTTTCTAATATACTAAGAGAAAATAATATAACAGTTTTAAATGATGATTATTCATTAATAAATGATGATTTATATATAATAGGCAGAGTTGATCCAAGTATAAGTACAATCTCTTCTAATTCATATGTATCAGAAAGAAATTCACTAAATAGTATAATAAGCGATATTGATAAATCAAAACCAACTCTTGTAATTGATCATTCTCCTAATAATATGCAGGATTCTATAGAAAATGGTATTGATATTCAAGTATCAGGTCATACTCACAATGGTCAGCTTTTTCCATTTAACTTTGTTGTCAATAAGATATCTCCCATTGGCTATGGCTACAAAAAAATTAATGATACAAATGTTATAGTAAGTTCTGGTTATGGAACATGGGGACCACCAATAAGGACAACTGGTCATAGTGAAATAGCATTAATAAATATATATAATTAAAAAATAGCATTATTATTTGTTTACTCAAATAATAATGCTATTTTATTAATTTAATTTATGAATAAATAATCCACTTCTTAATTTTGGTTCAAACCAAGTTGATTTAGGTGGCATAACTTCTCCAATATCTGCGACCTTCATAATATCACTAACTTCAGTTGGAAACATTGAAAATGCTATTTTCATATCAGTATGAACTCTTCTTTCAAGTTCCTTAATGCCTCTTATACCTCCAATAAAATCTATTCTATCAGAAGTTCTAACATCTTCAATTCCTAAAATAGGAGTTAGCACATTGTTTTGAAGAATTGCAACATCTAAACTATCTATAGGATCATTTACATTAAATATTCCATCTTTTGCTTCAAGCTTGTACCATTTGTTATCTACATACATACCATATGTATGTTTTTTAGAAGGCTTTACAGCTTCATTTTGTTCTGTTACAACAAATTTCTCTTTTAACTTTTCAATTAGTTCATCTACAGTTAATCCATTTAAATCTTTAACTACTCTGTTATAATCCATAACCATTAAATCATTATCTGGGAATGCAACTGATAAGAAATAATTAAATTCTTCATCACCAGTATAATTTGGATTTTCTTTTCTTCTTTTTAGTCCAACTTTAACTGCTGATGCTGATCTATGATGTCCATCTGCAATATATAGATTTTCTACACCTTTAAATAAAGTTGTTATTCTATTTACAGTATCTGCATCATCAATTACCCATACAATATGGCTTATTCCATCTTCAGATACAAAATCATATTCAGGTTTCTTTTGAACCCATGCATTTATTATTGATGAAATTTCTTTGTTTTCTCTATATGTTAAGAATATTGGACCAGTATTTGCATTACAATAATCAACATGGTTAATTCTATCTTGTTCCTTATCTTCTCTTGTAAATTCATGCTTCTTAATAACATTATTTATGTAATCATCTATTGAAGCACAAAAAACTAGTCCTGTTTGAGGTCTACCATTCATTATTTGTCTATAAATATATAGACATGGCTTTTCATCTTGAATATACTCTCCATCTTGAATTTTTTTATCAAGATTTTCTCTAGCTTTTTCATAAACTCTTTTATCATGTACATCTATTGAAGGATCTAAATCTACTTCAGCTTTATCTACATGTAAAAAAGAATATTTGTCACCCTTAACCATTTCCCTAGCTTCTTCACTATTCATAACATCATATGGAAGTGCTGCTATCTTTGATGCTAGTTCTGGAATTGGTCTAATGCCCTTAAAGGCTCTTACTACGGCCATTCTTATTACCTCCTAGATTTTTATTATAACTATTGGTCAATTTTTCTACATCATGAATATATTACACATTTATTATTTTATCATATTCTTATGCCTTTTAAAACTATTCTTCATCAAAATATAAAACGGATTCTGTTTCCCTACAATATTTTACACACATACATTGGGCTAATTGCCTAGGACATCTATAGCAAAGGCAACCTCTGTCATCTCCGCTACATTTATTGCTCTTCTTTTCTGGACAAACTTCACAATTCAAACCATTACCTGCTGGCATTTTATCATCTCCATAAATTTAAATATATAATATTATAACACACAAGATTTTATGTAAAAAAATAAGGCTATCAATAAAATAGCCATTACTTAATTATAGTAGATTGAATATAACAAGTGCTATAACGCCAGGAATACCTAAAAACCCTGCAATTAAAGATGTAAACGCATTAATATTAACTGTTATCCCAAAACTATCTCCTATAAAATTAACAATAGATAGCATTATAAGGCCTGTTAATCCATTTATTAAAAGTTTAATAATTAACTTTAATGGTAACTTTATTATTTTCACAATAAAGTATAAAATAACAATCCCAAACACTCCTGATATTAAGTATTCTAAATTCATAAAGCCTCCCACAAATTATATAAAGCACTATTTATATAGTTCTGTACAATGCTCTAACACATAATAATTACTTACCCTTAACCCTCTACGTTTAGCTATGCTCAAATAGTAATCATATCTTTTCTTTGCAGCCTCTTCTGAAAATATTGCAGCATCAATAAGATTAAAATCCTCTGCATTATTAAAACTACTCCTAGCAGCTTCTAGTTCAAGTTTTGCTTGCTCTATAGCTTTAATAAGGACATCATTATCCCCATTTTTACTTGATATTTTAAATATATAATTAATAATATTCACTCTGTTCAAAAATATACCTCCGTTTCTTATTTATATTCTTGACAGATATTACAAAATTATACACAAATCAATTATTCTATTACAGTTCTTCCTTCTAAGGCCTTAGATAAAGTAACTTCATCTGCATATTCTAAATCGCCGCCAACAGGAATACCTGCAGCAATTCTAGTTACCTTAACATCTAATGGCTTTAAAATTTTTGCTATATACATGGCCGTAGCTTCACCATCTATATTAGGATTTGTTGCAATAATAACTTCTTTTACTTCTGAATTCATCCTAGCAACAAGTTCTCTTATTCTTATATCTTGTGGTCCTCTACCTTGCATTGGCGACAAATTTCCATGAAGCACATGATATACTCCATTAAATTCCTTTACTCTTTCCATTGTCATAATATCTTTTGGTTGTTCCACAACACAAATGATACTTTTATCTCTATTTGGATTGCCACAAATAGCACATGGATCTGAATCTGTAAAGTTACCACATACTGAACAATATTTAATTGTTCCTCTTGCCTGTACTAAGGCATTTGCAAATTCCTTAACCTCTTCTTCTGGCAAATTTAAAACATGAAGTGTAAGCCTTTGAGCTGTTTTTTGTCCTATACTTGGCAATTTTGCAAACTCTTCTATTAATTTTTCTATAGCTATAGGATAAAAATCCATGCTTATCATTCCTTTCAAATATAGCTTTTATTTGATAAATAAAAATACAGAATGGATGATTAAATACTCATTCTGCATTTCTTAATTATTTATTTAAATTCTAGAAATTAAAATAATCCTGGGATATTAAGACCGCCTGTTATTTTACCCATTTTATTTGCAGTTTCTTCATCAGCTTTCTTCATAGCTTCATTTACTGCACTTAATACTAAGTCTTCTAACATTTCAACATCGTCTGGATCTACAACTTCTGGTTTTATACTAATACCTAAAATTTCTTTTTTTCCACTAACTTTAACAGTAACAGCACCACCACCTGCAGATGCTTCAAATTCAGATTCTTCTACTTCTTTTTGCATATCTTGCATCTTCTTTTGCATAGCTTGTGCTTGCTTCATTAAATTATTCATATTTCCACCGCCGAAGCCTCCTGGAAATCCACCTTTTGCCATAATATAGCCTCCTTATCTTATAATCTATTTTCTATTATATAGCATTTTCTTTTACAATTCTATATATTTATTATTCATCTAACTCTTGAAGAGCTGAACCAAATGTATTTCTTAATTTATCTTCAGTACTTTGACCTTTTGTTTCATCCTCTGAGACAGTAAATTTAGCTTTTAAACTTTCGCCCATGCCTTCTGAAATAACTTCATTTACAACCTGATAATTTTTAGGTATTTCAAGTCTTGTTTTGCTTTGTGCATATTGACTCTCAAATTGGATTGTTATAATACCCTCAGAAGAACTTACTGGTTTTCCTGTAAGAAGCGAAGCATATACTATCATTTGTCTTCTTGATTTGCATATTTCAAGTATATCCTTCCATTTCTTTTTAACCTCTTCTACTGTTATTTTAGAGTCCTTATTTACGGGCCCCATAGATTCTATTTTATTTATAGTTTTAGCACTATCATTCTTTTTATTATTAATATTTTCATTATTAACATTTACATTTTTTATATTAGTATTTACTGATACACTAATTTTACCAGCCTTAATGCCTTCTTCTAATTTATTTATTCTTGAAAGAATAACTTCATTTGATGTATCATATTCAATTTTACACATTTTAATAACTGCAAGTTCTAAATAAAGCCTTGATTCTCTGCTTATTTTTGCATTATTTTCTGCTTCTTGAAGTATTCTTACATCCCTCATAATTTCTTCTGTTCTTATTCTTGATGCCTGTTCTTTTACGAGTTGTATATTTTCTATAGACATATCTAAAACTTCTTCTGGATTGTTAGTTACCTTACTCATTAATAAATTTCTAAAATGATGTATTAAATCCTTTATAAACAAATATACATCTTTACCAGAAACCACAACGTCTTCAATAACATTCATCCCCTCTTCTACATCACGTTCTATTATAGATGATGTAAGTTTAAATAAATTTTCATTAGCCACAAGTCCTAACATTGATACAATATCTTTATATTCTATCTTCCCATCATCCATTGCAATAGCCTGATCTAATATACTAAGTGCATCTCTCATTGCACCATCAGAAGTTCGTGATATTAAATCTAAACTTTTATCATCTGCAAGTATACCTTTTGCCTCTACTATTTGTCTAAGTCTATTCATTATGACTTTATTATTTATTCTTCTAAAATCAAATCTTTGGCATCTTGACAAAATAGTTATTGGAAGTTTTTGAGGATCAGTAGTAGCTAAAATAAAAATAACATTAGCTGGTGGTTCTTCCAATGTCTTTAAAAAGGCATTTACAGCTCCTATAGATAACATATGAACCTCATCTAATATATAGACTTTATATTTTGACTCTTGAGGTGGATATTTTGTATCATCTATTAGTTCTCTTATTTTGTCTATACCATTGTTAGATGCTGCATCTAATTCTGTAACATCTATAGCTAATCCGCTATTAATTTTTTTACACATTTCACACTCATTGCAAGGCTCACCATTTTTACTATTTAAACAGTTTAATGCCTTTGCCATTATTTTGGCTGTTGAAGTTTTACCTGTCCCCCTTGTGCCACAAAAAAGGTATGCATGTGCTATTCTATCATTTTCTATTTGATTTTTCAATGTAGTGGTTATATGCTCTTGCCCAACTAAATCTTTAAATGTTTTAGGTCGCCATTCCCTGTATAATGCTGTATAAGCCAAGATTTTCACCTCATTTGTATACATATAGTTAAATAATCATTCTATTAATTTATTATAACACAATAAATTAGTGCTATTAATTTATTTAAAAAAAGCATGAAACTAAAAAGCTTCATGCTGTTAAAATTCATAAAAAACCGTGCACCCCAGGTTGATATCCATCTATATGCGTTACCTATACAGTTAGCTCAAGCCAGATTGATCCACGTCACATAAAAGTATCCACTTATCGCTGCTTCCTTCCAGACCTGACGAGGTTCATGGGCTTTTATTGCGTGGGACCTAACTCTCAACACCACTTATATAGGGCAGGCCATACAAATAAGAAACCTTCCATAGGGAATTCAATCTTGCTATAGCGGATTGCAAGTTACAAGGCACCGCTAACTCCCCATCTAGCACGGCATTGGTAGAGAGTACGGGATTTGCACCCATTAATAAGAGATATTTCAAATATTATTACTAAAAACCTCTCCACATCAATACAAAATGCTATATAATATTTTAATCATTTGCAAAACTAATTATAACAAAAACATAAAAGTATTACAACAATAATTACTTAAATTTAAATAGCAAAAAATCACAAAATAATATAATATATTTGGCGGAGAGAAGGGGATTTGAACCCCTGATAAACCAAAAAAGCCTATACGCGCTTTCCAGGCGCGCTCCTTCAACCACTCGGACATCTCTCCATGATAAATAATATAACATAAGCATTTACAGTATGCAAGACAGATTTTTCACTTTCTTCTATGTTCAAAAAAATCACTTAATATGTTGCTACATCTTTTGTCATACACCCATTGTACATCAAGCGAGGAATTGAGACTCTTATTATTAACAATATCTATAACTGTACCACAAGCTCCCATATCCTTATTAAATGTTCCTATATAAATCTTGCTTATTCTACTTTGCACTATTGCACTTGCACACATAGGACAAGGTTCCATTGTTACATACATTTCAGTGCCTCCAAGCCTCCAATTATCAATCTTTTTGCTAGCTTCTTTTATTGCAAGTATTTCTGCATGATTAATGGAACATTTTTCTTTTTCTTTTGTATTGTGTCCCTTTCCTATAATTATTCCATCCTTTACAATTACACATCCTATTGGCACTTCTCCTTCATTCATGGCCTTTTTAGCTTCTTTTATTGCTTCATCCATATAATTCATAATATACTCCTTACCTAAAATTAATTAATAAAAAAGGTTACTAAAATTTTAGTAACCTAAGTATAAATTCTAACTTTCTTAATTCTATTTTTCTCTAGATCTTCAACTACAAATTTTATGTTGCCAATTTGCACTTTTTCATTCTTCTTAGGCAACCTTCCAAGTTTTTCTAAAACAAGTCCTCCTACAGAATCAAAATCTTCTGATTCCATATTTACTCCAATTAAATCTGAGATATCATGAAGTTTAGTACTTCCTTCTACTATGTATTCATTTTCCTTAACTACTTTTATATTGTCTTCCCTTTCTTCATCATACTCGTCTTCAATTTCACCAACAATCTCTTCAATTAAATCTTCGATTGTTACAATTCCTACAGTACCACCATATTCATCTAATACTACTGCAAAATGATTTCTTGTTTTTTTCATTTCATTAAATACTTCTTTTATCTTTTTAAATTCAAATGTATAAAAAGGTTCCCTTATATAATCTAATATATTGAAATTTTCTGTATCATTATCTTTTATTATTAAATCTTTTACATTTAATATTCCAACTATATTATCTATGGTTTCATTAAACACTGGTACTCTAGAAAATTGTTCTTCCTTAATAAGTTCTTTAACTTTGCTATAATCAGAAGTAGCATCTAGTGCAACCATATCAACTCTTTGAACCATTACATCTTTTACTTGAATATCTGAAAAGTCAAAAACATTAAATATCATTTCCTTTTCGCCATCTTCTAAAACGCCCTCTTCTTCACTTACACCAACCATAGTTCGAAGTTCTTCTTCTGTTATAAAAGGTTCTGTTTCATTTGGATCACCACCACATATTCTAATAAATAATGATGATATACCCGTAAATACTGTTACAAATGGCTTAAAGACTGTTACTATAAATTTTATAATTTTTGCTATTCTTATTGATATTTTTTCTGCATTTTGTTGTGCTAATGATTTTGGAGTTATTTCGCCAAAAATAAGTATTAAAATTGTCATTATACCTGTTGCTACTGCTGCACCACTATTTCCAAATATCTGAAGTGCCACCGATGTTGCTATTGATGAAGCTCCAATATTTACAATATTATTACCAATTAATATAGCGCCTAATAGCTTATTAGGTTCTTCTAGTAATTTTTCTACTAAATCTGCGCCTTTTACTTTCTCCTCAACCATATTCCTAAGTCTAACTTTACTTAGTGACATTAAAGCTGTTTCTGACATAGAAAAAAATGCTGATAAAGAAATTAATACAATTAAGAGAATAACCTGTGCGGTGAGACTCGAGTCCAAATAAAATCACTCCTTATATGATTTAATATTTTAGTTTAGTAATTATTATATCATACAATCTTGTCTTTAACACCATACTATTAAATATTAACAAAATTTTAATTTTTTTGAACAAAAAAAGCTATTTACACTAATGAAAGTATAAATAACTTTTGAGCAAACATACATGTATATTTAATTTTATATATTATTTATATGAAGCTGTAGCTTCTCCTGTTGCAGAATCAAAATTTAATGTTATTTCAGATATAGTAAACAAATCAATATTTGTCCATGTAATTGAATTTCCTTTTGAATCTTTAACCATTAAATCCCAGTATTGTGCTTCTTCTTCTTCTTTAAATTTTATATTTAGTTCTGTACCTGAAGCAAAAGTATCTTGTCCTAATACATCCTCTTCCCAATCATTTTTTTGAGATGCTGATATATACATTTCTGCAATTTCTACACCTGTATTATTAATTACCTTTACATCTTGAGAATAAATTACCTTTTCATCTGACTTACTACTTGAACTGTTGCTACTTGAGCTATTGCTGCTTGTTTCACTTGAACTATTGCTTGTACTTGTAGTTGAACTATCACTGCTATCTCCACATGCAACCATTGAAGATAAACACATTGCTGTTATTAATCCCATAGCTATTAATTTCATTTTTTTCATTTTTTAAATTCCCCCTTTTTATACAATTAAAACTTTTACTAATCATTACAAATAAATTATATTATTACATTATTATTTTTTCAATATACTCTTCCCCTTCATCAACTTTTATTCAAAAACGTTTCTCATTTTTACATGATTATCCTTTTTGTCTGTCCTTTTTGAGTAGAATTAGCATTTTATATAAATATATGGTATAATTTATTGTATTTACTTAGTATTTAAAATTTATTTATAGCAATATTTATTATAAGGGTGAAAAAATGAAAATTTATATTTGTGATGATAATTTAGGGGACATAAATTTATTAACAGGGTATATTAATAAATTTGCATTATCAAAATCTTGTGAATTTAATATTAAAACTTTTATTTCTAGTGAAGAACTTTTTAAAGCTTTTAATGATACAGACCATCCAAACATCATATTTCTAGATATATATATAGATGACATATTAGGAATTGATATTGCTAAAAAGCTTTATTCTCTAGGATATACAGGAATTATTATTTTTACAACAACATCTTTAGATTTTGCACTTGAAAGTTATAAAATAAATGCTGATGGCTATTTATGCAAACCATTTTCTTATGATGAATTTAGCAGTATTTTTTCTAAAGTGTTTACTAGAATAGAACATATATTAAAAACTACTACCTTTATTTCTAACCGTATAGAACTTAAAGTTTATTTAAAGGATATTATTTATATTGAATCAGGCAATCATTGTAGTTTAGTTCATGCTAAAAATAAAATACTTAAAACTTCAAAAAATATAAGCACATTTTATGATGAATTATGTGCAAATAAAGAATTTATGCGTTGTCACCAAAGCTATATAATAAACTTAAATCATGCATCTAGTTTTAATGGTAACACCATTATTATGGATAATAATGATGAAGTACTAGTTTCTATCCGAGATAACACAAAAATCAAAAAACAATTTGCAGACTTTTTCTGGTCACAAACTTAAAAGTAAGGATGTGACTATTTTGAATTACAATATTAGTGATAATATTTGGATATTTTTATATTCGTTTTTAAATACCTTTCCTTTTATTCCTTTAAGATATTATTGCTTTAGAAATAAGCTAAGGATATCTTTCAAAAAAATTATGTTAACAAAATTGATTTTTGCTATAATTCAAGGGATGTCATTTGTATATTTAATACATTATACAGATTCGAGTCATAATTATGTTATGCTTCACAATACTTTCTTTGCTATATTTTTTATTGTTCTCTCATGTTTCTTTATAAAGGACTCATTAATTAAAATTCTTTATATTCCATCATTATTGGCACCGGTAATATTTTTTACATTTTCAGTTCCTATTACAATTGATAGTATTTTTAATGTTAAAGCTCTTACTATGCCATCATATATAATAAGTGTAATATCTAGAATTATCATAATAGCACTTTTGTATCCATTTCTTTATAGATTTATGAAAAAATTTGTACAACCTATAATGGACATTACTGTTGAAAATCTATGGAAAAACCTTTTTATTATACCTGGAATATTTTGTGTTCTAGAAGTATTAAATACTAGATATCTATTTACTTCAAGTTATGGATTTGTATTTTTTCTTATAAGATTAGTAATAATGGTTTGTTGTTTTTCCACTACTTTTGTAATTATAAATGTAATAAAATTTACAGCTAAACAAACTGAACTAGAAGAAAATGAAAAACATATGAAAATTCTTTTAGAAATGGAAATGGAACAATATTCTTTGCTTTCCAATAATATTGAAAAAACAAGAATAGCCAGGCATGATTTAAGGCATCACCTTACTTATATAAAATCATTAGCAGATAACAACTGCTTTGATGATTTAAAAAATTATTTAAATAATTACTTAGCATCTTTGCCTATTGACAAGCCACTTGAACTTACAAAAAACATTGCACTAAATAGTATCTGTAGTCATTATATAAATTTAGCTGAAACAAAAAATATAAATGTAACATATAAATTTTCCATACCAGAGAAATTATCTATTTGCGATAATGATTTATGTATAATTGCAGGAAATAGCATAGAAAATGCAATTGAAGCTTGCTATTATGTCAAAGATGCTAATAAATTTATTAATATATGTATAAAGTTAATATCCAATAATTTATCTATTATAATATCAAATAGCTTTGATGGAAAAATCAAAAAAACAGATAATAATCTTAATTATATAAGTAGAAAAAGGAAAAATGATGAATGTGGCATTGGGATCTCATCTATATGCGCTGTAATTGAAAAATATAATGGTATGTATGATATTGATATTGATAATAATATTTTTACATTTAAAATGCTTATTCCATGTAAAGAAAAGGCCTAACCTTTACGGTTAAGCCTTTCTTTCTACCCATCTGGTACCCCCAGTAGGAATCGAACCTACATCTATCCCTTAGGAGGGGACTATTCTATCCATTAAACTATGAGGGCAAATTGACACTACATTTTCAATTTTATTATACTTCTAATGTATTGTCAACTTAATAGAACTTTAATTATTGTTGCATCTTTAATAATCTACGTTTAACTTTTTTATCTATTACTATTCCTATTATCTTCTTTAATATAATTATACAAGGAACTGAGGCAACTATTAATATGACACAAATGGCTAAAGTACGTATATCAAGCCACTTTAATGAAAATACTTTTCTTGGAAGAGCAATAAAATATGCTAATGCAAATATCGCCATACTTCCCACCACTGTAACTGCTTTTAATTTATTTATAGGTAATGCAACCTTTAATAAAATCACAAAGCTTATGCCTGCATATACTAAAAGTGCTACTGTCCTAGCATAATCCAATCCATTATTACTATTATAAGCAATAACAAATGCAATTGTAGTAAAAATTACTGTAGCTATACCATTAGGTAAACTCTTTTTAAGTATAGTTGTTAAGAAGTCTTCTTTTCTTACTTTTCCATCATAAGGTAGCATTGCAAGTACCACTGAAGGCAACCCTATTGCCAAACCTCCAACTAAAGAACTTTGAATTGGCAAAATAGGATATGGCAACATCATTATACAAAAGACAAATGCTATAATCACAAAAAATACTGTTTTTGATAAAAACAATTCTGATACTCTTTCTAAATTATTTATCTGCTTTCTTCCTTCTTCAACCACCTTAGGAAGCGAACTAAAATCTGAATTCATAAGCACAAGCTGTGCAACGGCTTTTGTAGCATCAGACCCATTAGCCATAGCTATACCACAATCTGATTCCTTAAGTGCTAAAACATCATTTACACCATCACCAGTCATAGCTACTGTATGCTTGTTTGCTTGAAGCGCTTTTACAATATTCTTCTTTTGATGTGGAGTAACTCTTCCAAACACAGTATAGCTATCTACTACCTCTTTAAGTTCATCTACACTATCAGGAAGTGTTCTCGCATCTACATATCTTTCTGCTGCATGTACGCCAGCTCTTTTTGCAACTGCTGATACTGTAACAGGATTATCTCCTGATATAACCTTCACATTCACACCTTGCTTTTCAAAATATCCCAAAACTGATGGAGCCTCTTCTCTTATTATATCTTGAATAAGAATGATTGCTTTTTCTTCTATATTATCTAAACCATCCTTTAAGCTTCCTTCATTCTTTTTAGCTAAAAGTAACACTCTCATTCCTTTAGATGCATTCTTTTCAATAATATCTTTGTACGAATCATATTTTGTTCCAAGAATAATTTCAGGTGCTCCCATAAGCCATGAACCATATTCTTTAATATTTAAGCCTCCCCATTTTCTTTTTGATGAAAATGGAACTTTTTCAATAACATTTACTGTAGGACATTTTGTATACTTGTCTAGTATTGCCTGTTGAGTTGGATTTTTACTAGGCATATTATGCACTAATGCTGCAAGCACATGATCAATTTCCTCCTTACTATTTCCATTTAAAGGAACAACCTCTGTAAGTTCAAGTTTACCCTCTGTTATAGTTCCTGTTTTATCTAAGCAAAGTATATCAACTCTTGCTAATCCTTCTGTTGCTGAAAGTTGTTGAACTAAAGTATGATATTTTGCAAGCTTTACTACTGATACAATGAAAGTAGTACTTGTAAGAAGAACAAGTCCTTCAGGTATCATTCCAACTATTCCAGATACTGCTGCAATGGCTGCTTCATTATAACTACATTTAGTAAATACCAATTGTGTTATCATTAAACATATTCCTATTGGAACAATAAGCCATAGTAATACCTTAATTATTTTGTTTATTGCTTCTTGAAGTTCTGAATTAGTTATTTTAAATTTTCTTGCCTCTTCAGCTAATTTTGATGAATATGTCTCTTTACCAACACTTGTTACTCTTCCATATCCTTCTCCAGCAACTACAAAACTTCCTGATAATAACTTATCTTTTCCTAATTTATGAACAGGATCAGCTTCTCCTGTTAACATTGATTCATCAATTTCAAGTTCATCTGATTGTACAGTTTCACAATCTGCCAAAATTTGTTGTCCTGCATCTAAATAAACAATATCATCTTTAACTAATTCTTCAATAGATATTTTTTGTTTCTTTCCATTTCTTACTACAATTGCATGTGCCATATTTAGAACAGAAAGTTTCTCTAATGTTTTTTTAGATTTCATTTCCTGGGAAATACCTACAAAACTATTAATTATAATTACAAAAGCAAAAATTGCATTTTTAGGTGATCCAGCTAATATGACTACAGCTGCAAGCACTACATTAATTATTGTAAACACATTAAAAAAATTAGCCCGTATCATTTGCCATAAAGTTCTTGAAGGGGCTTTAGGCAATTTATTAACTTCGCCTTTTAGTATCCTATCTTTTACTTCTGAATCACTTAAGCCATATATAATATTTTTATTACTACCCTTAAATTCCACATTTTTCATCCCCTATTCTTCATAATTTATTACAATAATATGAAATATCACTATATCATATAAATTATATGGTATCCTATTATTCTTAAAAAATCTAAATATATTTTATTAAATTTTTCTAAATATTAAGTAAATTAACTGAACCCACATAATTGGAATCATCTTGTATAATAAGCTACACCGACACTTCCTGGCCCTACATGAAGACCTATAACAGGACCTATAGATTGAACTGTTACATCTATATTTAATTCTTTACTAAGCCTTTCAGCAATTTCTTTTCCTTCCTTTTCACAATTAATATGATGCACAATAACTTCCCCCGAACCATTTGTATTTATATCAGAAACAACTTTATCCATTATTGTATTTACTGCCTTTTTCTTAGTTCTTACCTTTTCAAAAACAGTAGTTTTCCCATCTTCTACAGTTAAAATAGGTCTTATTTGAAGTATAGTACCTAAAAGAGCTGATGCTCCTCCAATTCTGCCACCTTTTTTTAAATATTTTAGAGTATCTGGCACAAATAAAAACTTACTTTTATTAATTGTGTTATTTATTACTTGTAAAACTTCTTCCATACTTTTGCCTTCTTTAGCAGCCTTTGCTCCCTGAAGTGCAATATATCCCATTTGCATGCAATTTGTTTTAGAATCCACTATTTCAATATTAGTATTTGGATAATCTTTTTGAACCATTTCCTTTACAAGATGCATTGTTGAATATGTACCACTCATATCAGATGATAAAAATACTCCAACTATATCATGACCTTCCTTTGCTATTTTAGTAAAAATATTAAGTGATTCTTCCATACTTGGTTGCGATGATGTTGGAATATCATTTAACTTATCCATTTCTATATAAAATTCCTCATTTTTAAGTTCAACTTCTCTATAACTTTTATCATTTATTATTACATTTAATGAAACCACCGATATATCATATTTTTCTCGTAATTTTAAGGGAATGTAACTTGTACTATCTGTAATTATTTTTATGCTCATTTAATTTCTCCTTATTTCTATTAATATTAGACTAATTATATCATATAATATATCAAATCATATATTTATATTATGCTCATATATTTATATTCTAACTCATTTCTATATGTAAATTTATTAATTTTTTAAAAATATTGACTAATAGACATATTTTTACTTTGATTTGTGTTTTTTATAATATATACTATTAATAAGATGTAGAATAAATTTATATTATTGTGAGGTTTTTTATGTTAAGAACAATATTGTTTTTCCCAGCAGTAGGAATTCCTTTAGTTGTATCGCTTCTTTTTACTATAAAAATCAACTACTTAAATAAAAAAGGCGAAACTAAAAAAGCAGATATATTAACTTATAAAATATCATCATGGTGGGCAAAAGTTGTTATGAAATGTGCAGGAGCAAAAATAAATGTAAAGGGACTTGAAAATATACCAAAAGATAAAACTGTACTTGTAATGGCAAATCATCAAAGTTATTTTGATATTACCCTTCTTATGTCAGAGCTTAAATTTCCAAAGGGATTCATAGCAAAAAAAGAACTTGAATCATGGTTTGGAGTTAGTGTTTGGATGAAAAAAATGCACTGTGTATTTATGGATAGAGCAAATATAAGAAAATCTGCTGAATCCATAGTAGAGGGAATTAATTTATTAAAAAAAGGTCATTCTATGGTAATATTCCCAGAAGGCACCAGAAGCAAAGGTGGTATATGCCATGAATTTAAAGCTGGAAGTTTTAAGCTTGCTACAAAATCAAATGTTCTTTTAGTTCCTGTAACAATAGATGGAACATATAATCTAAGAGAAGCTAATGAAAAGAAGAGAATAAAGGGAGCTTCAGTAGACTTAATAATTCATAAGCCCATAAATGTAGCTACCTTATCTAAAGAAGAAATTGCTGAACTTCCAAAAAAAGTAGAAAAAATAATTACAGGATCTATTAATCCTAATAGATCTAGATTCTAAGAAAAGTCAGAAACCCTGACTTTTTTTATATCAAATCCTTTAAGCTTTCTTTAACCTCTTCTATAGGTAAATTTCCTTTTATTAAATCATCTTCATTTTTATTTAAAAGCCTATTATAAAAATCAATACCTAACTTTTTCATTTTTTCTTTATCTTTAGCTTTAGCTTTATTTATCATCTCATATAAAACATCTTCTGCTTTATCATATTTACCTAATAACTCATAAGCCACAAATATTTCCTTAGATTCTTCCATGCTTAGTTCATATTTTTGAATTTCATCTATAATTTCAATAATACTGCTCTTATAATTATTAAGATAGGTATCATCATCTTTAAAACCTTCATTAAATGCAGAAATTGATATTAAATAATAAAATATTTCTTTTGATATATCCTGTTGACTTTTACATAAATATCCTTGAAATTTTAAAAGCATCCCAAGTGCAATATATTTATCTGCACTATTTTCAAATCCTACATTTATCATACCTTTTATAGTTTCAAAAGATACTGTATTTACTGTATCAATATCAATGCCAACCATTTCCTTCATTTTATTATTAATAATTTGAAAAGCTTTCCTTGTATCATTATTAAGTATTCCCTTATCTACCTCATCCATAACAATTTTAAGACCGTTTTCTATTTCTTTTAATAAATCTCTTTTTATCATAAAAATTACATCCTTTACAAATATTTTTATAAATATAACTATTTATCTAATTTGATTTCCTTCTCTAAGACCAGCTCCAAGCACAACTATATACTCTGCTTTTTCTGTGTTATTTTTAGGGTATCCAATAATAAAACCTTCTATAATACACATAAATACAATACCTATTATAAATAATACTTTAATACATATATAGCTCCTTTTTAACAGCTTATTCTTATTGTTTTTAATAAATCTATTCATATTTTTTTTAACAAAATGATATATTATTAAAGCTAATCCAAATATTATAAAAGCAGAACTAAATGCTACAATAACGCTACTTATACAATTAATGACTATGGTATATACTAATATTACTGTTCCCAATATTATATCAACATAATTAAATATTGAATTCTTTTCTTTAGTAGCCTTTACTTTAATTTCATTATTCCCCTTCATTTTAACCTCTATTTCATATCATCAATAAGCTTTTTAACTTTGTTCTGAACAAGCCATAATTTTTTTTGCTTTCTATTATTTGATACCATATTTTTTTGATTATTTTGGCTTTTTTCTAAATCCCTCATATATTTTTCATCTGCTATTTTTAAAGCATCCTTTATTACTAATAATTCATCCTTACTAAACATTTTTGTCCTCCATATAAACTTAATAATATATTAATTGTACCACAATTTTGTATCACAATTTTTACTTGAAATTTTATTTATTTATTAAAATAATCGCTTATTTTTGTTGGGCCTCCTATAATATCCTTTCCTATATATAAGGATCCATCCTTCTTTACTTTAACAGCCCACTTAACAAGCATTATATTTCCCTTCATTATTTCTATTCCGGTAATACATCTTGGATGCACACAACTTCCTGTATTAAAGTATGTACATGTTCCTTTTTGGGCAAAGGATGGTTTATGAGTATGACCAGTTATAATTATCTTTTTTTCTTTATCTGCCCATCTGCTCATATTATTATATACACATTTACCTCTATTATAATTTTTGACTACCTTAGTAGGATCTCTAACTCCAACAATTTCAAGAGGTTTCCACAAATACCTAACTAAAAATCTTGCTATTTTCCATATATAATCATTTATAAAATCACCTTGATGACCATGAATTAGAAACATTTTATTATCTTCATTTTCTCCAGTACCACTTAAAACAATTCCCTCATGAATTTTTATATTGTAAAATAAATTTACATCTTTGTTTTCTCTTTCATTATAGTATTTATACAAGTTTTTCTTTACATATTTTGTTTTTTTCTTTACCATATCATGATTACCATATATAAAATATAGTCTTTTCTCATTATAAAATTTTCTTAAAACATAAAAAATATTTCTATATTCATCTATTATATGATTAATTTTTTTATTTTCCCAAAGTTCATCTCCATCCCCAAGTTCAATATATGTATATCCCTCATTGTAATAATATTCAAGAGCAGTACTATATAATTTTTGATTTTTTGAAAAATTATCTTCAAATCCTCCTGTGCCTCTATGGCAATCACTCATTAATATAAACTTAGACTGATCATCATAAAAAATAACCTCAGATTCATTAAATATTTTAGATAATCTTTTTAATATGCCTTGCATTTAAACACCTATAAATATATTTCTATCTAAATAGTATATTATATAAACAAATATATGTTACACATTATATAAAAAAGTTCCTCAACTATAATTTTGTTGTTGAGGAACTTTTTTATTAGAATTTTATAATATATGATGTATGGGCTTTCACATTAAATACAGTATATTCTCCATCAATATGATAATTAATTTCTTCATTAAATATTTCGCTAGCAGATTTTATATGAAAATCGCCAAAGGATTTCAAATTAACTCTTACATTTCTATCTTCATCATCTGTAGAGCATATTACTATAAATAAATCATTCTTTGTAAATCTAGCAAAAGATAATACATAACCTTCTTCACTTAATATTTTGAATCCACCATCTTGAAGAGCTTCTTCACTTGTTTTTAAATGTGCTAATTTTGAATAAAGCTTATAGTATTTAGTTGATTTTATATCCTTATTCCATGGCATTGGATATCTGCATCCTTCCATATCATTTATTCTTCCATCAATACCTGCTTCATCACCGTAATACATATTAGGTGCACCTATCATTGTAAACATCATAATAACTGCACTTCTATAATCATCAAATGATAAATCTTTATGGTTATGAAGTCTTGGAGTATCATGACTATCAAATAAATTAAATTGATCCTGCCACATAACAAAAGGAAGCTTTCCTAAATGATCTCTAAATCTATTTGCAAGAGCTTTAGCCGTCATTTTACTTCTTACTGCATTTAATTTTTTGTTAGTTCTAAATGTCAAATCATCTTGTCCAACAAAAGCCCTAACAGGCATACCAAAGCCAAAGTAATTCATTGCAGAATCCCATTCATTACCCTTCATAAATTCTGCATGATCTGACCAATCTTCTGCTAATATATAAGCTTCTTTATTTTCTTCCTTTATACTCTTTCTTATTCCAGGCCAAACTTCATGATGAAGTTGAATTTCATCATTTCTTGCCATTGTATCTGCCACATCAAATCTCCATCCATCTATAGAATAAGGAGGTTTAAGCCATTTCTTAACTAATGAATCTTTCCCTTGATATATGATATTTCTAAGATCTTGTGATGTATAATTTAATGTTGGTAG
The DNA here is from genome assembly GCF_052066735.1 of Clostridium sp. HCP1S3_C6. Taxonomy (NCBI): domain Bacteria; kingdom Bacillati; phylum Bacillota; class Clostridia; order Eubacteriales; family Clostridiaceae; genus Clostridium; species Clostridium sp. HCP1S3_C6. Next base: position 3,861 of record NZ_JBQHRN010000031.1, on the reverse strand, counting down.
AGTTTCTACATTAAACCAAGATTTATAAGTGTTATCATCATTGAAGAAATAATAATTTCTTTCCTTTGAATTTTTATTATTATAAGCGCCTATACTTTTATCAAAGAAAACACCTTCTTTATTGAACCATTTGTTTGCTGTTCCTGTATGATTAACAGAAGTATCTAACACAAGCCTCATACCATTTTCATGTAAGGCTTTCATTAAATCTTCAAAAGCCTTATCTCCACCAAAATGTGGATCTACATGGAAATAATCTAAACAATCATATTTATGAACAGTTGCTGCGTAAAATATAGGATTTAAGTATATTGCATTTACTCCTAATTCCTTTAAATATGGTATCTTAGATTTTATTCCTTCTAAATCTCCTCCATAAAAATCAAGACAATGAACTTCATCATATGATTTAGGTTCTTCATTCCAATCCTCAACCTTTATAGCAGGATGTCCATCAAAATAATATTCATTAGTTTTTACATCATTTTCTTTGTTTCCATTGCAAAAACGTTCAGGAAATATCTGATAAAAAACTGTTTGCTTTACCCATTCTGGTTGTTCATAATCAATAAGTATTTTAAAATCAAAAGTTTCATCAGGTATACAATCATTAACTCCCCTTTGATTATAATAGTATACTGTATTATTAGATAATAAATAGAAATGATAATGAAATACATCTTCGTATACATTTATTGCTTCTGCCTTATAATATGCAAGTCCTTTTTCTACATAGTCCTTTTTCATTTCAATTATATTTTCGACACCATTTATTTTTGTTCTTAAAAATACTCCATTTAAAGGTGACTCATCAAAAACTCTTAAATAAATATCTATAGCCTCTCCTCGCTTTGGAAGTGGTTTACTTACAAAAAACTTTGAACCATCACTATAAACACTTTCAATCCAATTTTTCAAAACTCATACCCCCTAAATACAAAAAAATAATGAATAATGAAGAATATCCTTCATTATTCATTATTTTATTTTCATATATTTATCATGTCAATATTTAATTTATTAGCTTCCTGAACTCTCATATTTACTTATTCCTATAAGCCATATTCTATATGCTACAAAAAGAGCTATAATACTTACTAAACATGTAAGTATTATTCCCGTAAACACATTTTCTTTTCCTAAGAAATAGCTTCCTGGAAAATATCCTGTAAATGCAAAAGGAATTATTCCTGTTAAAATAATTTTAATTCCCTTTGGATATATACCCATTGGATATTTTGCAAAATCACTTAGTTGATATACCATAAACAAATATGATTGAGCAAATTTAACCCAAAAAGCAATAGATGTTACTGCAAGTTTTATTGCAGTATATATGCCTGTAGCAAATATAACAACTACTGCAAATAAAAGTATTTCTTTTATCCCAAAACTTAATCCCATTTTCATTGATGAGTATACAACAAGTATACTGCCTATTATTATCTCTCCAAATCCATCAGGTTGAAAACTCTCAGCTATAACTTGGAATAAAGGATTAATTGGTCTTAAAATATATTTATCAAATTCTCCATGCACTATAGTTTTCCAACTAAATATCCAAAGATAATCAGTAAATACATGATCTATCCCTCTTGGAATTTGAGCAAAACCATATATAAATAATATTTCATGGAAACTCCATCCTGAAAGAGTTGGAATCATTCCAAAAATAATTGACAAAAATACTATTCCTGTAAATTGAACCAATATAAACCCTACTAATCCTAATACAAAATCTGCTCTATATTCAATAAGTGATTTTATATATTGCTGCAAGAACTTTAAATACAATCTTATATATTTTCTCATATCTTAGCCCCCTAAAATTGTTATCTGCTTAATTAACTTTTTCCATATCCACCTTGCAAGCAACATAAATATTATTACCCAGATAACTTGAAATAAGATTCCCTTTACCATATCCATACCCTTTAATTTTCCTAAATATATAAGAGTTGGTGTAGAAATAATTGAACTAAAAGGTAGTAGATTAAATATTTTTGTAACAATAGATGGAAAAAATATAAGTGGTATTAATGTTCCAGATAAAAGCTTTGAAATAGCGCCCATAATTTGATTTAATCCCCACATATTTGTTATCTTAAAAGCCAATAATCCAAAACAATAACAGTAATAAAAGTTAAGGAGCATACTAAGTAATGCACTTAAACAATATAAAATCAAATTTATAGGACTAAAATATCCTGTAAGCTTTGTGTATATTATTTCCACTACTATAAGTGCTGGCAAGAATACTAATATAAAATTAAAAAAGACTTGCCCAAAAGTTTGAAACATCATTCTTTTAGTGTAACTAATAGGTTTTATAAGATTCATTGCCACTGAACCATCTTTTACTTCTCTATATATTGAACTTATACAGTCATTGGTTATTACTAAATTAGTCAAAAATGCAATTATCATATATATAATCATTTCATTTAATGAAAATCCATTTAATATAGTATCTTCAGCACTGCCATAAATAGCTCTCCACAAAAATGCTGTAACTATCATTAAAATGCTTTCCCCTAAAATAAACATTATTGTATTTCCCTTATAAGCAAGTTCTGCTTGAAAGGAATTAGTAGCAAAGGGCATATACATTTTTAATTTTTTCATATACTATACCCCCTCACTGTAGATTTTTTTAATTATATCCTCAATACTTGTTTCAATTATTTTAAAATCAATAACTTCAGTTTTTGAAAGAATTTTATTCATTATATCTGAAGATGATATTTTATTTTTATTAAAAGTTACACTTATTTTGCTATAATCTTTTTTATATTTTAAATCATCTTCTAATAAATTCTTATAATCTAATATTTTATTTAAATCTATATTAGTATCTTTTATTTGAAATTCTATTGATGTCATAGCACCATATCTATTTTTAATTTCTTCCAAAGATCCATCATAAATCTTTTTCCCTTTATCAATTATTATTATCCTTGAACAAAGTTCTTCAATATCATTTAAATCATGAGTTGTTAAAATTATAGTAGTTCCATACTTTTCATTTATTTCCTTTATTGCTTTTCTTACCTTTTCCTTTACCATTACATCTAATCCTATTGTTGGTTCATCAAGATATACAACTTTAGGATTATGAAGAAGTGAAGCTGCAATATCAGCTCTCATTCTTTGCCCTAGAGATAATGATCTTACTGGTGTTAATAAAAACTCATCAAATCCTAAAATATCGTTTAAGAACTTCATTCTTTCATCATAATCTTCGTCACTTACATCATATATTTCCTTTAAAAGTGAAAAAGTTTCTGATAAAGGCAAGTCCCACCAAAGCTGAGTTTTTTGACCAAATACAACTCCAATATTCTTGGCATTTTCCTTCCTATTTTCATAAGGTACTAGCCCATCAACAGTTATCTTCCCACTAGTAGGAGTTAAGATTCCTGTCATCATCTTTATTGTTGTTGATTTACCAGCTCCATTAGCTCCAATATATCCAACTATTTCTCCCTTTTCAATCTCAAAACTAATGTCTTCAACTGCCTTTTTAATTACATATTCAGTTGAAAAGAAAGACTTAATAGCTCCCCTAAAGCCTGGATACTTTTTGTTGTTTTTGAATTCCTTTGTTATACTTTCTACTTTTATCAAACCTTATACCTCCCATCCCAAATCCAAGTTTATTGGATTATTAAAATACTTTTAATTAATAAAAATAAAAAACCTTAAGTAAACATAATTACCTAAGGCGTAAAAACAATATTATTTTTTGGTTATAAATGTCAAGTTAATCATGTAAATTTTTGATCATTTAAGAATGTAGTTTTTTTATTCTTCTTCGAAATTCATATGATCCTTTAAACGATATGAATTTCCAGTAATTGA
>NZ_JBQHRN010000030.1:0-29103 GCF_052066735.1 Clostridium sp. HCP1S3_C6 | reverse complement strand
CTGCAAATTCTTTTGGTTTATAATTTTTACTCAAATATAATCACCCCTAAATATATTATATTACATTTGATTATATTTGAATATATTTTTAATAACTATTAATAATCTCCTATAAACTTTGTAACATTGATAGTATATCATAATCATTAAAAACAAACAAATATTGAATATATGACTAAAATAAAGAAATGATATATAATATAAATAATAAATTGTTTATAAAATTATAGAGAATAAGGAGGTAATTATTATGGCAAAACATTATCATATAATGGCAAATGAGGGTGATATAGCAGAAACAGTTTTATTACCAGGAGATCCTATGAGGGCAAAATTTATAGCAGAAAATTATTTAGAGAATGCTAAGTGTTATAACAAAGTAAGAGGTATGTTTGGTTTTACAGGAACATATAAAGGAAAAAGAATTTCAGTACAAGGAACAGGTATGGGAATGCCTTCTCATTCAATATATGTAGATGAATTAATTAATGTATACAAAGCCAAAAAGCTTATTAGAATAGGTTCTGCAGGCTCTATAAACAATGATGTTAATTTAAGAGATATTGTTATAGCAGAAGCTGCATCTACTAATTCAGGAATCAATAGAAGAAGGTTTAATGGAATGAATTATGCACCATGTGCTAATTTTGAACTATTATATGCTGCATACAATAAAGCTAAAGAAAAAAATATAAATGTTAAGGTAGGGAATATACTATCATCTGATCTTTTTTATGATAATACTGGAGATTCAGTTGAATTATGGGCTGATTATGGTTGTTTGGCAGTTGAAATGGAAACAGCAGAACTTTATACACTTGCTGCAAGATATGGTGTAAAAGCATTGTCAATACTTACTATATCAGATCATATATTAAAAGGATTAGAAACCACACCAGAAGAAAGAGAAAGAACATTTACAGATATGATGGAAATAGCTCTAGAAATAGGTTAATTTAAGAGGAATAATAAATGAAAAAAATTATAGGAAGAATAGTATTAATAATTGCTATAATTGGTCTTGTATACTCTGGTTATAAGCTGTTTTTAATTTTTAATGATTATAACAAAAATGCTAAGGTTTATAATGAACTTAAGGATTATGGACCTTCAGTTACTGTTGGTTTAGGAGGCAATGTCAAAATAGAGGGATTAAATTTTGATGAGCTAATTAAAATAAATGAAGATTTTGTAGGCTGGATAACTATACCAAATACTGAAATTAATTATCCTATGGTACATCCTTCAGAGGATAATGATGAATATTATTTAACTCATAATTTTGAGAAGGACGAAAATAGTGGTGGGGCTATATTTGTTGAAAGCGCTATAAGGCATCCATTTGAAGAGGAAAACACCATAATACATGGTCATAACATGAGAGATGGAAGCATGTTCGCAGGCCTTAATAATTTTAAGGAAGAAGATTTTTTTAATAATAATAGAAATATATATATAGATACAAAGGATGTGTCATATGTATATGAAGTTTTTTCTGTATACGTAGAAAAGGCTAATGAAAATCCATATATGTACAGTTTTTCTACTAAAGAAGATTATATTTCATTTTTAAATGGATTAAAAAATAAATCAATGTTTTTAGCTAATACAGTTGATTTTACTGAAAATGATAAAATTATTACATTATCAACCTGTAGCTATGAAGTTACAGATGGAAGATGCCTTGTACATGCAAAGCTTATTTCAAAACAGCCTAAATAGTGTAAATATTTAAAATAAAAGGTGGGAGTAAATTATAATGTCAAAATTTCATGTAGAACTAAAGAAAATTGTAGATGATTCATACGATGTAGAGATAGGAAATAATTTAGCAGATAAATTAATTAGTGATTTAAAAAATGGACTTGTAGGAAATATTAATAAATTTGTAGTAGTAACAGATAGTATAGTAAAAGATTTATATGCACAAAAAATATATGAAAAATTAATTAGCAACGGTTTTAAATCTGATATTATCATATTTGATGCAGGTGAAAAAAGTAAAACTAGAAAAACAAAAGAATTTGTTGAAGATAGTATGATTATAAAAGGATATAAAAGAGATTGCTGTATTATAGCAGTTGGAGGAGGAGTTGTAACTGATCTTGCAGGATTTGTTGCAGGAACTTTTGGAAGGGGCGTGCCATTTATTAACTATGCTACAACTTTACTTGCAGCAGCAGATGCTTCAATTGGAGGTAAAACTGCTGTAGATACAGATATAGCAACAAATTTAATAGGTCTTTTTAATGAACCACAAAAAGTTTATATTGATACAGATGCGTGGAAGACATTGCCCAAAAAACAAATAAGTAGTGGACTTTCTGAAACTATAAAGCATGGATGTATATCTGATTATGAATTTTTTCAATATTTAGAAAAGAATATAGATAAGGTATTTGAATTTGACAGTGAAGTATGTGATTTTATTGCAAAAAAGAATTGTGAAATTAAATATAATGTTGTTATGAAAGACGAAAAAGAAAAAAGTTTAAGAGAAGTATTAAACTTAGGACATACTGTTGGAAGAGCAATAGAAACTGTCAGCAATTATAAACTATTACATGGAGAAGCTGTAGCTATAGGAATGGTAGCACAAGTAAGGCTTGGAAATAAACTTGGATATATATCAGATGAAGATGTAAATAGAGTTATTAACTTATATAAGAAGGCAAAATTGCCTGTTACAATACCAGATTATATAGATAGGGAAGAATTAATTAAAAAGCTATATACAGATAAAAAGGTACGTGATGGAAAAATAAGATTTGTATTTCAAAAGGGTATAGGAGATATTGTAAAGTTTGATAATGAATCTTATGCAGCAGCAATTGAAGAAGATAAGATAAAGGAAATTATAATGAATATGTAGTTAAAAGGAGGTTGCCATAATAGCAACCTCTTAATTATTTTATAATTTAATTACATTGTAAATATTTTTATCCACATAAATAATGCAAAAACAAAATATAATATAGTTGCAGAAAGAAAACTTGTACCGCCTTTTGTAGATAGCAAGTTATTAAAATCTTTTTCGCTTTTCATATAATTATATTCTCTATATATATTTATTTCTCTTTCACAAAAGCGAAGATAAAGGTTAGTGCCAAGAAGTCCTAATATAATCATTATTATAAGTAATAATATTGCTGATAAATTTATAGGTAGTAGTATTAATGAAAAGTATGCTATAGATATAATAATTGCAGGAATATAGCATTTTCTATACATAAGATAAAAAGGACCTAAGAAAAATGCACCAAAATTCCAATTAGGCTTTGTTCTATTTTTCATATATCTATCTAAAGTTTTAGAAAAGAAAGTTTTTTTTGCTTCAATACCAATAAAGGCTTCAAGTTCTTCTCTTGAACACTTAATAGTTTCTTTCATAATTAATCTCCTTTACATTTTATATAAAAATTATATCAACAATAATGCTTTTTTACAAATATGACAATATAAATAAATTTGATATAAAAAAATACCATGCAAATGCATGGTACTTTTTAATGAAATTTAATAATTAGTTAGCTTTGTTTACAGAACCGAATAATTCCATTTTTTCTTTAACTTTAGCCTTTATAGCTTCAAATCCAGGAGCTAATAATTTTCTTGGATCAAATCCTTTTCCTTGTTGATCTTTACCAGCTTCAATGTATTGTCTAGTAGCTTCTGCAAAAACTAATTGGCATTCAGTGTTAACGTTGATTTTGCAAACTCCAAGAGATATAGCTTTCTTTATCATATCATCAGGAATTCCAGTACCACCGTGTAAAACTAATGGCATATTTCCAACAGCATCTTTGATTTTTGCTAAAGCATCAAAATCTAATCCAGCCCAGTTTTCAGGATATTTACCATGAATGTTTCCGATACCAGCAGCTAATATATCAACACCTAAATCAGCTATTTGTTTGCATTCAGCAGGATCAGCAACTTCACCAGCACCTATAACTCCATCTTCTTCTCCACCTATTGAACCAACTTCACATTCAATAGATATTCCTTTTCCGTGAGCATCTTTTATAAGTTGTTTACTCTTTTCGATGTTTTCTGCTATTGGGTAGTGAGAACCATCAAACATAACTGAAGAGAATCCAGCTTCGATACACTTGTAAGCTCCTTCATAAGAACCGTGGTCTAAGTGTAAAGCAACAGGAACAGATATATCAAGATCTTTTAATAATCCGTTTACCATACCAACTACAGCATGATATCCTCCCATGTATTTACCAGCACCTTCAGATACACCTAATATAACTGGTGAATTGTTTTCTTGAGCTGTTAATAATATTGCTTTTGTCCATTCTAAGTTGTTGATGTTGAATTGACCTACAGCATAATGTCCTTCTCTAGCCTTATTCATCATTTCTTTAACTGAAACTAACATAAATAAAAAACCTCCAATAATGTATATATTTTTTTATTTTAAAATCAAGTTAGATATGTATAATCTAAGCTTTGATTTATGTTTGACAATCCTAATAGTAAAGTATTACATATTAAAACATGTCGCTAATAACTATTATAACTTTAATTTACGCAAAAAGAAACATTTTAAACAAAATTTATTAGTTCTTTTTCATAAGTTTTACAAGAATTGCTTTTTGAGCATGTAATCTGTTTTCAGATTCGTCAAAAATCTCTGCTGCATGATCTTCTAAAACTTCTGCTGTAATTTCTTCCCCACGATGGGCAGGTAAACAATGAAGTACCATTACATTGTCATCAGCAAGAGACAGCAATTCATTATTTATTTGGAATCCTTTAAAGAATTTACGTCTTTCTTCTGTTTCTTGCTCGTGTCCCATGCTTTCCCATACATCAGTAAGAAGTACATCTGCATTTTTAGCTGCTTCCTTAGGATCATGATATATGTTAAATTGTACATTTTCTGAAGCTGCTATTTCTTTTCCACGATTTATATAACTTTCTTGTGGCATATATTCTTTTGGACATGCTATAGAAAAATTCATTCCTAATTTTAAGCATCCTATTATAAGAGAGTGTGACATATTATTTCCATCACCTATATAAGCTACATTTAATCCATCTAATATGTTTTTATATTCTCTTATTGTCATTAGATCAGCAAGAACTTGGCAAGGATGTTCAAGATCTGTTAGACCATTTATTATAGGAATAGAAGAGTATTTTGCAAGTTTTTCTGCTTCTTCGTCTGAATATGTTCTAATCATTATTCCTTGTACAAATCTTGATAAAACTCTTGCAGTATCTTCAATTGGTTCTCCACGTCCTATTTGAAGATCACGACTACTTAAAAATAAAGCGTTACCACCTAATTGATACATTCCTGTTTCGAAAGATACTCTTGTTCTAGTTGATCTTTTTTCAAATATCATACCAAGAGTTTGACCTTTTAAGTGTTCATGAGGTATCCCATGCTTTAACTCATATTTTAATTGATCAGCAAGATTTAGTATTTCAATAATATCTTCTTTCGTAAGATCATCCATTCGTAGTAAATCTTTTTTCAAGTTAATTCCCCCTTTTAATAATGCATTATTTTAAAAGTTCTTTTAATACATTAACAGTAGCTGTAAGTTCTTCTCTAGTAATAACAATAGGTGGTAATAATCTTATTACATTTGGACCTGCTGTTAAGAATAAGAAACCTTTTTCTTGAGCTTTCTTTTTAATATCAGCAGAACTTCCTTTAATTTCTATACCTATCATAAGACCAAAACCTCTAACATCAACTACTTGAGAAAGATTGGCATTTTTAATAGAATCTCTTACAAATTTTCCGTTTTCATAAACTTTATTATAAGTTTCTTCATTACATATTTCATCTAAAACCACAAGTGCACCACTACAAGCAACAGGGTTTCCACCAAATGTTGAACCGTGATCTCCTGGTTTAAATACATCTTTTAATTTTTCATTACATAAAACAGCACCTATAGGAAGACCAGCGCCTAATCCTTTAGCAAGAGAAATTATATCAGCTTTAACATCAAAATTATTAAAACCAAATAACTTACCACATCTTGCAATTCCACATTGTACTTCATCAAATATAACTAAAACATCTTTTTTATTACATATTTTTACAACTTCTTGTACAAAATCTTTATCAAGAGGATAAACCCCGCCTTCACCTTGTACAGCTTCCATCATAATTGCACATACATCACTTGTTAATTTGCTTTTAAAATCATCTATGTTATTTTTTTCAACATAATCGAAGCCTTCAGGGAAAGGGAAGAAGTATTTATGGAATTTTTCAGGTTGACCTGTAGCTTTTAAAGTAGTTATTGTTCTTCCATGAAAGGATTTTTTTAAGGTTAATACTTTATTTCTGCCATCTCCATATTTTTCAAAGCTATATTTTCTTGCAAGTTTTATAGCACCTTCATTTGCTTCAGCACCTGAATTTGCAAAAAATACTTTGCTCATACCAGCTTTTTCTACTAATTTATTACTAGCTTCAATAGTAGTTGGATTTGTAAATATATTAGAGCAATGTTGAAGTGTAGTAACTTGATTAGTTACTGCTTTTGTCCATTTTTCATTGTTATAGCCTAAAGAGTTTACTCCAATACCACTTGTTAGATCTAAATATTTTTTTCCGTCTATATCATAAAGATAACAACCTTCACCTTTAACCATTATAGGTGATTGTTCTCCATAAGTATTCATAAGTGAATTTTTCATATTATTTACCTCCTAATAAATCATTGTTCCAAGACCTTTTAAGCCTTCTGGTGAAAGTAATTCTAAAAGAATTGAATGAGGAACTCTTCCATCAATTATATGAGCTCTTTCAACTCCCATACGTACTGATTCTACACAGCAGTCTATTTTTGGTATCATTCCACCTTTTATTATTCCTTCTTGTACAAGTTTTGGAACTTGATAAAGTCGTAAAGATGAAATTAGAGTTTCAGGATCAGAAGGATCTCTCATAACACCTGGAACATCAGTTAAAAGCATAAGCTTTTCTGCCTTTAGTGCAGAAGCAATTTTGGCTGCACAAGTATCTGCATTTATATTATAAAAGCAGTTATCATCTTCTCCTAAAGCAACACTCCCTACAACTGGTATATAATCAGCATCTAGAGACATTTTTAGTATTTCAGTGTTTACATGAGTTATTTCTCCAACATATCCAAGATCATCACTGCCTTGCATTTTTTTAGCTTTTATTAATGAACCATCCATTCCACAAAGACCAAGAGCTTTTCCTCCAGCCCTTTCAATTAAAGCTACAAGGTCTTTATTTACTTTTCCTCCTAAAACCATTTGAACAACTTCTATGGCATCATCATCTGTATAACGTAATCCATTGATAAATTTACTTTGTACATTAAGTCTTTTTAAAAATGAAGATATAAAAGGTCCACCGCCATGAACTATAACAGGTTTAAATCCAACACATTTCATTAAAACTATATCATTTATTACACTTTCTTGAAGTTCTTCGTTAATCATAGCATTACCACCGTATTTTACTACGATTATTTTCCCATTAAATTTTTGTATAAAAGGCAATGACTCTACTAAGACATTAGCACGTTCGTTAATATTCATTATTTTATTATTCCCCCCATTTTATTGTATAAAATCTAGCTTCTATAATCGCCATTTATCTTAACATAATCATATGTTAAGTCGCATCCATAACAAGTTACACTTTCAGAACCAGATCCCATATTAACTTTTATTGTGATTTCATCTTCAAGAAGAATTTTCTTTGCTAAATCTTCACTAAAGTCTACTGAAGCACCATTTTTACATACAAGAATAGTACCAGCTTTGCTTACAAATTCTACGTCTACTTTTTCAGGTTCAAAGTCAACTCCTGCATAACCTAATGCGCATAAAACTCTTCCCCAGTTAGCATCAGCACCAAACATAGCTGTTTTTACAAGACTTGAAGTTATTACACTTTTTGCAAAAATAACACCTTCTTTTTCATTTTTGCATCCATTAACTGTACATTCAATAAGTTTTGTAGCACCTTCACCGTCTTTTGCAAGCATTTTTGATATTTCTATAGTTATATATTTTAAGGCTTCAACAAAAGCATAATAATCTTCATTTTTAGATGAAATACTTTCATTTTCTGCCATTCCATTTGCTAAAATTATTACAGTATCATTAGTGCTTGTGTCACCATCAACACTTATTCTGTTGTAGCTTACTTTTACAGCTTCTCTTAAAGCAGAATCTAAAAGTTCTGCTGATATTTTTGCATCAGTTGATATAAATGAAAGCATAGTTCCCATATTAGGTTCTATCATTCCAGAACCTTTTGCAATGGCACCTATTGTAACTTCTTTACCTGAAATATTTAATGTACATGCAGCTTCTTTTTTTACAGTATCAGTAGTCATAATAGCAGAAGCAGCAAGAGAGCCATCTTTGCATAAACCAGATACAAGTTCTGGTATACCAGATTTTATTGCATCTACATTTAATGGAACTCCTATAACTCCTGTAGATGCCACTAAAACATCATTAGAATTAATGTTAAGTTCCTTTGCTAAAACTTTAGTTTCTTCTTCTGCTTTGTCAAGACCATCTTGACCTGTGCAACAGTTAGCATTACCACTATTTACAATAACAGCTTGGGCAATGTTGTTTTTTAAGTGAGCTTTTGTTACAAAAATAGGTGCACATTTAACTTTATTATTTGTATACATTCCAGCACCAACACATGGAACTTCTGAATACACTAAAGCTAAGTCTTTTTTTGTTGTTCCTGCCTTAACCCCACAGTGTATTCCATTTGCTTTAAATCCTTTAGGACTTGTTACACTTCCTGATATAACTTTATAATTCATATTTATCTGCCTCCCTTTAAGTTTCTATAATCACCTGTAACTCTTATGTATTCATATGTTAAGTCAGAGCCCCAGACAGTTACATTTGAATTTCCTTCATTAATATCTATTATTAATTTTATTTCATTATCATTTAAAATACTTTTTACTTTTTTAGTGTCTAATTTGTTTAAATTTCCACATGAACATATACTTAAAGAATCTTCTTTAGAATTTGTCAAAGTAATATTTAAGTTATTTATGTTGAAGTCAATGTTAGAATTTGTAAGAGCACAAAGAATTCTTCCAAAATCTATTTTATTATTAAAAAGTGATGCTTTAATAGTATTTGAATTTATAATTCCCTTTGCAAAAATAGTAGCAGATTCTTCATTGGCTGCATGTTTAATAGTGCATTCAATAAGTTTTGTAGCACCATCACCATCTCTTGCAATTTCTTTTGCAAGATGTATGCTTAGTTTTTTTAAGGCTTCTAAAAATATATAATAATCTTCATTCTTAGAAGTTATTTCTTTGTTTTCTGCAAGACCATTTGCAAGTATTAATACCATATCATTAGTACTTGTATCACCATCAATGCTTATCTTATTATAGCTACTATTAACAGCTTCCTTTAATGCTTCATTTAAAAGGGAAGAGGATATTGCTAAATCTGTAGTTATAAATGACAATATAGTACCCATGTTAGGATTTACCATTCCAGATCCTTTTGCAATAGCTCCTATTTTTATAATTTTATTGTCTATAAAAAATTCCATAGAATATTCTTTAGTAAATTTATCTGTAGTTAGTATTGAATTTGCTGCGTCATTTGATCCAGTAGATGATAATTTATCTATTAAATTATCTATATTATTTTCTATTAGAGAAAAATCTAGTGATTTTCCTATTATTCCAGTAGAAGAAACAAGAACGTAATCTTCTGGAATATTTAAAGCTTTTGCAAGATGAATTGCAGTATTTTTAGCTTTTGTTATGCCGTCATCAAATTGACAGCAATTTGCATTGCCACTGTTGCATATAATTGCTTGAGCAATACCATTTTTAACATGATCTTTTGTAATATAAACGGGGGCAGCTTTTATTATATTTTTTGTAAACATTCCAGCAGTTTTGCAAGGAACTTCTGAGTATATTAAAGCTAAATCTTTCTTCACTCTTTTAAAACCAGAATGAAGACCAGAAGCTAAAAAACCTATTGGTGCACAAACGCCACCATCAATGATTTTATACTTCATATTTTAACCTCCCAAATTGCAAATAATTAATAATGAAGAATGATTAGTAATTTTTATTACTAATCATTCTTCATTTATTTAAAGATTTAATTAAGATAATTTAGATAAATTATCAGTAGTGTCATTTATAAATTTATTAAGTGCTTCAAGTTGAATTTTAATTGATTCAGTTGAAGGACCACCAATAACCTTTCTTTCTTGAACGCAAGTTAATAAATCAATTGCTTTATATATATCTTCATCAAATAATGATGAGAATTTTTTGAATTCATCTAAAGTAAGATCTTCAATTGCCTTATCAGCTTTTATACATGAAAGAACAATTTCACCTACAACGCCATGTGCACTTCTAAAAGGCATACCTTTTTTAACAAGATAATCAGCAACATCAGTAGCATTTGTAAAGCCACCGGCTGCACCTTTTCTCATATTATCTACATTTACTTTCATAGTTTTTATCATTCCTGTAAATGTCTTTAAAGAAAGATTAGCAGTATCAATGGCATCAAATAATGCTTCTTTATCTTCTTGCATATCCTTATTGTAAGCTAAAGGAATTCCTTTCATTACAGTTAATAAAGTGAAAAGATCTCCATAAACACGACCTGTTTTACCTCTAATAAGTTCAGCAACATCTGGATTTTTCTTTTGAGGCATAATTGAACTTCCTGTGCTATATGCATCATCAAGTTCTATAAATTTAAATTCATTTGTACACCAAAGAATTATTTCTTCTGAAAATCTTGAAAGGTGCATCATTACAAGTGATAGAGCAGATAATGTTTCAATAACATAATCTCTATCAGATACAGAATCAAGACTATTTAAAGTGACAGAATCAAAATGTAATTGATCCTTTACAAATTCTCTGTCTATTGGATATGTAGATGTAGCAAGAGCACCAGAACCAAGAGGCATTTGGTTAGTTCTTTTATATGCATCTTGAAGTCTTCCTATATCTCTTTTAAGCATTTCACCATAAGCTAAAAGGTGATGAGCAAGAGTAATTGGTTGAGCCTTTTGCATGTGAGTATATCCAGGCATTATAGTTTTTGTATTTTCAGAAGCTTTTTCAAATATAACTTTTTGAAGATCAAGGATATTAGATAAAATATCCTTGATTTCATTTTTTAAGTGAATTCTTAAATCTAAAGTTACTTGGTCATTTCTACTTCTTCCTGTATGAAGTTTTTTACCAGCATCACCTATAAGTTCTGTTAATGTTCCTTCTGTGAAACTATGAATATCTTCAGCTGTAGGATCAATTTCTATTTCACCATTATCAATTTTTGATAATACTGTTTTTAATCCTTCTTCGATTTTTTTACTGTCTTCCATTGGAATTATGCCTTGCTTTCCTAACATTTTGTTGTGTGCAAGACTTCCTTCTATATCTTCTTTGTACATTCTAGAATCAATGTGTATAGAAGAATTAAAGTCATTTACAAGTGCATTAGTTCCTTTTTTAAAACGTCCACCCCAAAGTTTCATATAAAATTTCCTCGCTTTATTATTTGTTGTTTTTTGCTTTCATTTTTGCATTAACTACAAGTGGAAGACCAAAAAGATTTATAAATCCAGCAGAATCATTTTGGTTATATACTGCATCTTCGCCAAATGTAGCATATTCTTCACTGTATAGAGAATATGGAGATGTCATACCAGCATTAACAATATTACCTTTATAAAGTTTTAATTTAACATCACCAGTTACAGTTTCTTGTGTTTTTGTAACAAATTCAGTTAAAGCTTCTCTAAGTGGAGTATACCATAATCCATCATATACAAGTTCTGCAAATTTTAATGCAACTTGTTCTTTAAAGTGAGAAGTTTGTTTATCTAAGCATATTTCTTCTAAAGCTTTATGAGCTGTAAATAAAATAGTTCCACCTGGAGTTTCATAAACACCTCTTGATTTCATACCAACAAGTCTGTTTTCAACCATATCAACTATTCCAATGGCATTTTCTCCACCTATTTTATTTAATTCTTCTATTAATTGAACTCCGCCCATTTTCTTTCCGTTTAGAGCTACAGGAATACCTTTTTCAAATGAAAGTGTAATGTAAGTAGCCTTATCAGGAGCATCTTCTAATGTTTTAGAAAGTTCAAGTATTTTTTTATAATCTGGTTCGTTTGCAGGATCTTCTAAGTCTAATCCTTCATGACTTAAATGCCAAAGATTCATATCTTTACTGTAGTTTGTTTCATAGCTTATTTTTATTGGAACTTGTTTCTTTTCTGCATAAGCTATTTCATCTTCTCTTGATTTTATTTCCCAAGTTCTCCATGGAGCAATAATTTTCATATCTGGATCAAATGCTTTTATTGCAAGTTCAAATCTAACTTGGTCATTACCTTTACCAGTACATCCATGACATATTGCATCTGCGCCTTCTTTTTTTGCTATTTCTACAATTCTCTTAGCAATAATAGGTCTTGCAAATGAAGTACCTAAAAGATATTTTCCTTCATATATAGCATTTGCTTGAATAGTTGGGAAAATATAATCATTAACAAATTCTT
Organism: Clostridium sp. HCP1S3_C6; assembly: GCF_052066735.1. NCBI lineage: Bacteria > Bacillati > Bacillota > Clostridia > Eubacteriales > Clostridiaceae > Clostridium > Clostridium sp. HCP1S3_C6. The sequence continues at coordinate 16,529 of NZ_JBQHRN010000030.1, read as the reverse complement.
CTGTTAAATCTTCTATATAAAGTTTAGATGCACCAGTCTTTAGTGCTCTTTCTTCTAATCCTTCAAGTTCTGATTTTTGACCAACGTTTCCTGATACAGCAATTACTTCGCAACCATAGTTTTCTTTAAGCCATGGAATAATTACTGAAGTATCAAGTCCTCCTGAATAAGCTAAAACAACTTTGTTATATTTTTTCATTTAAGTAGCCTCCCCGCAAAATATGTTTATATTGTATTAAATGTACAAAATTACTTTATGCATACATTATACATTCATATGAATAATTATGCAAGGGTAATTTTTATACAAATATTATTAATTTTTTTACTTCGTTGCTGCTGATTTGTAGTGAACATAAAGAATAAATATGCATAAATATTAATTTTGAAGACTAAGGATGAATATTTATAAAATACATTATCTATAACTATATAGAATTTTTAAGTTTATTGTAAGAAAATCTTAATATTTAGTTAATTTATTTGCTTTATTATGTAATTATGAAAAAAAGTACTAGTAATAAATTATGAGGAGAGATTAAATTATGATAGAAGTAAAAGGTATATCTAAAGTATACAAAATGGGAAAAGAACAATTTGTAGCTTTAAATGACGTTTCATTAAATGTTGAAAAAGGTGAATATGTAGCTGTAATTGGACCTTCTGGTTCAGGAAAGTCAACTCTTATGCATATTATAGGAGGCCTTGATACACCAACAGTAGGAAGTGTGTGTATTGAAGGAGAAGACATAAGCAAACTTAATGATAAAAAATTATCTAAGTATAGAAATGAAAAAATAGGATTTGTTTTCCAGGCTTTTAATTTGGAAAATTCTCAAACAGCACTTGAAAATGTAATGATGCCACTTATATTTGCTGGCGTAAAAAAATCAGAAAGAAAGAAAAGAGCACTAGAAGCATTAGATATGGTAGGTCTTAAAGATTTTTATAATCATAAACCTAATGAAATGTCAGGAGGTCAGAGACAGAGGGTTTCTATTGCAAGAGCCCTTGTAAATAAACCGGAAATATTATTTGCTGATGAACCTACAGGAAATCTTGATTCAAAAAGTAGTGAATCAATTATGGAATTGTTTAAGGAAATAAATGATAAAGGATTTACTATTATAATGGTTACACATAACCCAGAAGAAGCTAATAAGGCAAAGCGTGTAGTTAAGATAATGGACGGTAAAATTACTTCTGATATAGTAAAACAACAATAAAACCCTTAAAGGAGGATTGAAAAGTGAAATTTAAAGAATATATTTTAATGTCTCTAAGGGATTTATGGAAAAGAAAAGGAAGAACTATTCTAACATCCCTTGGAATTACAATTGGTACATTACTTATAGTAACTATGGTTGGACTTGGAAGTGGTGTAAAGCAGCTTATGAATGATATGGTAAATGACCAGGATAGTGCAAGAAATATATCAGTTAATCCATATAGATACATGACAGAAGAAGAACAAGATAATGCAACACCAACATCCTTGCAAGAAGATTATAGTAAACCAATTACTAATGACTTTATAAAAGATATAGAGGATATGGATCAAGTTGAAAATATAACTGCTATTTTATCAGGAAATGCAAATTATATAAAATATAATAATAAAAAGTATAAATGTAATACTATGTTTACTGGTTATAATGAAAGTGCAAAGTTGTTTCCAGACTATGAAATTGAGAAAGTTAGGAAGAATAATAATGATAATTCATTAAAGCCAATAGAAGCAGGAGAAGAACTTGATAATACTGCAGGCGAAGTGTTAATAGGTGAGCAGGTATTAGAAAAAATGAATGTTACTGCTGAAGATGCTGTTGGAACTGATATTGAAATATTAGTTAAAAGCTCTCAAACAAATGAATTACAATCTAAAAAATTCAAAATAAAAGGTATTATTAACGGTAATTTTCAAAATGGAAATGGCATTGTTATGAACATAAATGATGCTTCACAATTATTAAGCTTTATATATACAGAGAAGGATTATTTTAAATCTCATGGATATGAATATGCTACCGTTGTTACTAAAACTATAGAAGATGTGGATGAAGTTGGTGAAAAAATTAAAGATTTAAATTATCTTTACAGTTCTTCAGCTGATATGGCTGATGCGATTAATGAAAATATTGGAAGTATTAATACTGCATTTGCTGTTTTAGGTGTAATAGTTCTAGTAGTTTCAGCAATTGGAATAATAAATACTATGTCAATGGCGGTAATGGAAAGAACTAAAAGCATTGGTGTCATGAAATCAGTTGGTGCAAGTAGTGGTGCTATTAGAACAATGTTTCTTATTCAATCATCATTAATAGGTGTAATTGGCGGTGGTTTTGGTATACTTTTTGGAGTTGGAATAAATAAAATAGTTCAAAGTATTGCAACTTCAATGATTGCAAAAGAAAACCTTCCATTAACTATTTCTGTTGGATTACCTGTATATTGGTTGCTAATTATATTTATATTTGCAATGGTAATTGCACTTGTTTCTGGAATAACTCCTGCAAATAAGGCAGCAAAATTAGATCCAATTGAAGCATTAAGAAGGTAGGAGGTGTAATAAATGAAATTTATAGATAAAATAAAATTTGCCTTTAATGACTTGATAAACAGGAAAGGAAGATCACTTCTTACAATAATAGCAGTAGCTATAGGAGCACTTCTGTTAATAGTTTTACTTGGAGTTGGTGATGGTGTTATAAGTAAAATGCAGGAGATTGGGCAAAGTTTTGGTGATATTAATACAATTATTGTATATCCTAAAGATGCGTCAAAAACTAATGAAACACTTACAGTCGCAATGGGAGGAGAAATGTCAGAAGATTTTAAGGAAGTTTCAGAGGATGAAACTTCAGATAATGAAGAGAAGATTAATAAGGAAGATGATGAAGCCTTTAAGAAAATATCAAGTTCTGACATTGAAGCCATAAGCAAGGTTAATGGTGTAAAGAAGGTATATGCAAGTATAAGTGGTAATGTTACATCATATAAACTAGAAAGTGGAGAGTATGTAAACAAATCTATTAAAGTTATTGGTGAAAATACAACATATGAAAAGGATCATGGTGACAAACTTATAGCAGGAAGTGAAATAAGCAATAAGGAAGAGGATTTACTAATAGGAGAAAATTTATTAAAAAGACTTGGAATAGATAATAATGAAGATATAATAGGAAAAAAAATTACTGTTAAGGTAGAAAAACTAGATATAGAAGGATTAAAAACTAAAGAACCACTTGAAGTTACTGGAATTGTAAAAGGTGTCCTTGATAGACAAAGCTTTGCAGACAGTGTAGTAATGGATGAAAAGAAGGCAGAACCTTTAGTTGGATATTTTGAAAATATAGATAATTATATTAGTGAAAAAGGATACACAAATGTAAGAGCAACATGTAATGATGACGTAAAAGGTACTGTACTTGCAACTGATATTCAAAATGAAACAGGATATGCATGTATGAGTTATAGTATGTTTAGTGATATATTTGTAGCAGTAGGAACAATAATTAAGTCAATATTATCAATTGGTGGAATTATTGTTTTAGTAGTTGCAGGACTTGGTCTTGTAAATACAATAACAATGATACTTCAAGAAAAGAGAAAGATGATTGGTGTTATGAGGTCAGTTGGTGGTTCAAGATCAAACATAAGGTCAATATTTTTGTTGCAATCAATAATAATAGGTATTTCTGGATGTGTATTAGGTGCAGTACTGTCTAGTGGCGGAATAGTATTTGCTAATGAATTTATAATTAAAAATAGTGGATTTGTAATTTTCATAACTCCTAATAATATAGCAATTGCTATGGTAATTACATTTATTATCTCATTAATAGCAGGTCTTGTACCAGCTAGTAGGGCTGCTAAGCTTAATGTTGTTCAAGCAGTAGCTGAAGAATAAAGATAAATTATAAAGGCTGTAAAATATTTTTGTTGTATTTTACAGCTTCTTTTTTTATAGTATATTTTTCAAACTAAATTTATTCAATTCCTTTATTATTTGTGCATATGATTTTAAAATATTTGCAGATACATGAGATTCAGAAATATCTTTACATTGAATATAACTACATAATTTAATTGCTTCATTAGAAATATTATCAAAATCAACATGATTAACATAAACTGATGATAATAGGGATTCTTTTTTTATATTTTCAATTAAAGTTGTAGTTTTTTCGTAGGCAAGATCCCAATTATAATCATTTAATAAGTCTTCAATAATATCACTTTCAACCGATATATTATTATAAAGTTTTTGGAGTTTAAAATCAGCAAAGGATATAAAAAGAATAAGGCATAAGAATAATATTGTTGAAATATAAGTTGTTTTCATAAAAACACCTCTCAAATTTATTTTTTATTATACTCATCAAATAATTGATACTTAAATTTGCCATTAGTATCATACATTGCTATTAAAACCTTTTTTATAGAATCAATACCATGATTATTAAGTACTTTTTCTATGTCACTTTTACTTTGTCCAGTGCTAGTTAAGGAATTTATGTTGATTTCTCCATCAGTAACAAGGATTTTGGGTAATATTGGTTGTTTATTAGTATTTTTAGAATTAGATGATGATTCTAGGACTGATAAATCTCCGTTGTTTTCAAGAATTGCATATTGTACGTCAGATAGGTCAAAATAACCTAAAAGACGTAGGGCTTCTAATAATTCATCTATAGTAATTTGCTGAGATTTTAGTGCTGAATAATTAATTTTATTTTCGCATATTAAAACACAAGGCTCACCATCTACTATTTTTCTTGTATGTTGATTTTTTAATTGAATTGTAGATAAAAGATTTTTTATAAAAAGCAAGGTTATAATGGGTACAATTCCTAACAGTAAAGGAAGTCTTGTATCTTGCATAGGTAGTGCGGCTAAATCAGAGATCATAATTGTAATAACAAATTCATAAGGTTGAAGCTCACCAATTTGTCTTTTTCCCATAAGTCTCATTACAATAACTACTAATATATATAATATAACTGTCCTAATTAAAACAATAAACATTTATTAACACCTCATAGATAATATTTGATAAAATATAATTAAATATTCATGTTTTTCTAAATAAGGAGATGATATTTATGGATAAATTTAAAATTGATATTGTAAATAATAATAATAATAATAATATAAAAACAGTAGAAATAGAAAAAAATACTTCTTTTAAGAAAATAGTAAGTGATTATTACAATGATGATGAGAAAATAGTTTTGATAAATTTCTCTGGAGAACATAAAGAACTTTGCTCTAAGCTAGAAAAGGAAGGAACAATCAGTCCTATTTTTGTAGATTCAGAAGAAGGCTTTAAAGTATATGAAAGAACACTTCAATATATTTTTATAAGAGCAGCTCTTGAAATATTTGAAGATGCAAAAATAAAGATTGAACATTCTATATCAAATGGAACTTTTGGAGAAATAATTAAAGAAGATAAATTATCAGAAGAAGATATACTTCTTATAAAAGATAAGATGCAGGAAATAATTAAAAAGGACATGGAAATAAAAAAAATAGAAGTTACTAAAGAAAAGGCAATTAATATATTTAGAGGATATGGCATGAAAGACAAAATACAGCTTTTAAGTCAAATGGATTTTAAAACTGTACATTTGTATGAACTTGATGGAAGATATGATTATTTTTATGGACCAATGGCATATTCAACAGGTATAATAAAGGCTTTCGATTTAATAAAATATGAGCATGGATTTATACTAAAGAATCCAAGTAAAGAGAATGTAAATGTTTTAGAAGAGTTTAAAGAACAAAAATCTCTTGCAAAAATATTTTATGAAACAAAGAAATGGCTTGATATTTTAGGCGCTAGCGAGGTGGGAAGTTTAAATGATAAGGTCCTTTCAGATGAACTTCGAGATCTTATATTAGTATCAGAGGCTCTTCATGAGAAAAAAATAGCATATATAGCAGATAATATAGCAAATAGAAAAGATGTAAAAATAGTATTAATTGCAGGTCCATCTTCATCAGGTAAAACCACATTTGCTAATAGACTAGGTGTGCAGCTTAGGGTAAATGGTTTAGTGCCTGTCAGAATTTCTTTAGATGATTATTTCTTAAATAGAGATGTTACACCTAGAGATGAAAATGGTGATTATGATTTTGAATCTATATATTCAATTGATTTAAAATTATTTAATCAGGATTTAAGGGAGTTGCTAATTGGTAATGAGGCAGAAATACCTATATACAATTTTAAAACAGGAAGGCGAGAAAAAAATGGAACAAAACTAAAGCTTCCTGAAAATGGTGTTCTTGTAATTGAAGGTATACATGGACTTAATCCGATTCTTACATCAGAAATACCTGATAAAAATAAGTTTAAAATATACATTTCTGCTCTTACTCAGCTTAATTTAGATAATCATAATAGAATTGCAACAACTGATGTTAGAAAAATAAGAAGAATAGTAAGAGATTATTTATCAAGAGGTTACGGTGGTGAAGATACTCTTTCTATGTGGCCTTCAATAAAAAAAGGTGAAAAGAAAAATATATTTGTATACCAAGAAGAGGCTGATGCAATGTTTAATTCTACTCTTGTATATGAACTTTGTGTTCTTAAGCCTTATGCATTAAAAGAACTCAATAAAATAAGAAAAAATAGTCCTGTATACAACGAAGCAGTAAGATTAAAATCATTTTTGAATTTCTTTAAGGAAATAGAATTTACAAAGGTTCCTGAAAATTCAATACTTAGAGAATTTATTGGGGGAAGTTGTTTTTATAAATATTGATTGAGCTGAGCACATGGGCCATGGCTGATTTAATTTTTTATTCCTTAATTAGGCTACAAATTTAGCTGTGAAATTAAGAATTAATAATTAAGTGGCTTTTGCGCTACGCTTAAAGCCAATCTCCTAAGGAGATAATTAAGAATTGTTGTGTTTAGGAACGGAGTATTGGTATAATTAGGTTTTATGTAGGATTTAGTGTAAGGATTGAAGCTGTAGCTTGTCCACCTACATCAATATAATTAAAATTTTTGCGATGTAAGGAGCAAAAATATCCTCAATTTTTAATTAAGCCGAGCGTATCGGCGAAGGCTGACTTAATCCTTAATTCTTAATTCATTTAAGAAAGATAACAAAAACAATTGACAAAACAAACTTTTAAATAATATTATCAATATAGATTTAAAAAGAAAATTATGGAGGTTAAAAATGAAAACAGCATTAACAATAGCAGGCTCAGATTCATCAGGAGGTGCAGGAATACAAGCAGATATTAAAGCAATGAGTGCAAACAAGGTATTTGCAATGAGTGTAATAACAGCAATAACAGCTCAAAATACAATGGGCGTTTATGATATTTTAGATGTTACACCTAAAATGATAAAAGAACAAATAAAAGCAGTATTTAGTGATATAAATGTTGATGCTGTAAAAATTGGAATGGTATCAAAAATAGAATCAATAAATGCAATAGCAGAAAGCTTAGAAGGTGTAGATAATTTACCCTTTGTGGTGGTTGATCCAGTTATGGTATCTACAAGTGGTTGCAAATTATTATCTGATGATGCAAAAGATACACTTATTAAAAAGTTATTTCCAATGGCTACATTAATAACTCCAAACCTTCCAGAAGCAGAAGAAATATTAAATATAAAAATTAGTACAATAGAAGATATGAAATATGCAGCTGCAAATTTAATTGAATTAGGATGCTCAGCTGTATTAATAAAAGGTGGCCATATGGATGAAAATGAAGAAATGGCAACTGATCTTTTATATGATGGAAAGGAATATACAATTTTTTCAAAAGAGAGAGTAAAATCAACATGTACTCATGGAACTGGCTGTACATTATCTTCAGCAATTGCTGCAAATCTTGCCAATGGAATGAGTTTAAAGGAAGCAGTAAGAAAAGGAAAAGAATATGTTACAAATGCAATAAAAAATGCAGATAAAATAGGTCGTGGAAAGGGACCTACAAATCATTTTTATATGCTTTAATATTTAAATTTGAGGGATTATTTTATGTATGATAATTATACATCAATGAATAAAAATCAAATGATTAATAATGCAAAATTCATATTAAAAAAATACTATGGATATGAAAATTTTAGAAAGGGTCAATTGGAGATTATAAGTAGAATTTTATCTGGGCAAGATATATTCTGCATTATGCCTACAGGAGCTGGAAAATCCATATGCTATCAAGTACCAGCACTTTTAATGGAAGGAATAACTTTAGTTATATCTCCTCTAATTTCCCTTATGAAAGATCAAGTAGATAATTTAAATGATTTAGGAATTAAAGCATCATATATAAATAGTACTCAGAAATTAGAAGATATTAACAATATAATAAGTGAAGTTAAAAATGAAAATGTAAAAATAATATATATAGCACCTGAAAGATTAAATTTGAAAAGATTTGTAGATATATTTAAAAATTTGAATATATCACAAATAGCAGTGGATGAGGCTCATTGTGTATCTGAGTGGGGACATGATTTTCGTGAAAGTTATAGAAATATAAAATATTTTACTGGAAAATTACATAAAAGACCTGTTATTTCTGCATTTACAGGAACTGCCACAAATGAAGTTAAAGATGATTCCATGAAACTTTTAGGCCTTGTTAATCCTTATGTTTATTGTGGAGATATAAACAGAGAAAATTTAATTATAAATATCTTGAAGGAAGAAGAAAAATTAGAAAAGATAAAAGATATTATAGGAGAACATAAAGATGAATCTGGTATAATATATTGTCTTTCAAGAAAAGAGGTTGAGTATGTTTATAATTATTTAAAAGAATATGGTTACAGTGTGTCAATGTATCATGGTGGTATGGAAGATAATTTAAAAAAGAAATATCAAGAGGATTTCTTATTTGAAAAAAAACTTATAATGGTTGCAACTAATGCTTTTGGTATGGGAATTGACAAATCAAATGTTAGATATGTAATTCATGTAACTATTCCTAAAAATTTAGAAAGCTATTATCAGGAAATTGGAAGAAGTGGTAGAGATGGTGAAGTGTCCAAATGTTATCTTATGTATAATAGGCAAGATATTAGGAGAGTAGAATTTTTAATTAATAAAAGTACAAATTTAAAAAGAAGAGAAATTGCATTAAAAAAACTTCAAAGCATCATCGAATTTTGTGAAAGTGATAAGTGTTATAAAAGCTTTTTAATAAAATACTTTGATGGAAATTCAAAAATGAAATTTTGTGGTACATGTAGTAATTGCTTAAAAAATGATAACCTTAGGAATTTTACAAGAGAAGCTCAAATTATTTTATCTACGGTTTTCAGAACTAGGGAAAAGTATGGTATATCAGTTTTGTGTGATATATTAAGAGGAATAAAAGGGCCTAAAATAATACAGAACAATTTAAATAAGGTTACTACTTTTGGGATAATGAGAGAAAGTAATATTACATATATTAAATCATTAATAAAAAAGATGCTTGAAGAAAATGCAGTAACTTTAAAAGAAGGTACATATTCAATGCTTAAATTAAATAGTACATCAATGGATATACTTTTAGGTAAAAAAAATTTTATGACTGTATTAGACGAACAAAGCACTGCAATTGATAGTGAACTTTATAGAAAATTAAAAATTTGGCGAAGAAATAGAGCTTCTCTTGAAGGCATAAAACCATATATAATATTTTCGGATTCAAGTCTTATAGACATATGTAATAGTATGCCCAAAACAAAAGAAGAATTAATAAATTTAAGAGGCGTAGGGGAAAAGAAAATAGAGAAGTATGGTGAAGATATTCTTCATATTATAAATGGAAATAAACAATGAAAATGAACAGTTTCATTGTTTATTTTTTTATGCATATTTAAATTAATGATAAATATAAGTTAATAAATAAATTTGTTGGTATAGATTGAGGATATATATGAATATATATTAAGTAAAGGGAGGGGAATGCAGATGGATTTTAAAGAATTTATTGAAAATGATAGAGAAAATAAGAATAAGGAAAAGTTTGAAGGAACCTTTTTAGATTATTTAGAGATAGTAAAAGAAAATCCGGATATACCAAAACTTGCACATAAAAGAATGTATGACATTATTAAAGATAGAGGTGTTGAAGTATTAAAGGCTGAAGAAAATCCAAGGATAAAAAGAATATATGGTAATGAGACTATAAGAAAGTATGGTTTTTTTAAAGATAATTTTTATGGTATTGATAAAGTAATAATGAAAATTGTTAATTATTTTAGTTCTGCAGCAATGAAGGGTGAAGAATCAAGACAAGTACTTTACTTGGTAGGACCTGTAGGTGCAGGAAAATCATCAATTGTTGAAAGTCTAAAGAAAGCTCTTGAAGAATGTCCACCAGTATATGCTATAAAAGATTGTCCAATACATGAAGAACCTTTGCATTTAATACCAAAGCATTTAAGGCCAGAATTTGAAAAAATGCTTGGAGTCCAAATTGAGGGAGATTTATGTCCTGCTTGTAGATATAAATTAAAGCATCAATATAAAAATAAATATGAAGAAATTCCAATAGAAAAAACAAATTTTTCAATAAGATCAAGAAAAGGTATAGGTGTTGTACCACCTGTAGATCCCAATAATCAGGATACATCTATACTAACTGGATCAATTGATATATCAAAAATGGATCTTTATTCAGAAGACGATCCTAGAATATTTTCACTTAATGGTGCATTTAATGTTGGTAATAGAGGCATGGTAGAATTTATTGAAGTATTTAAAAATGATGTTGAATATCTTCATACTATAATTACAGCTACACAGGAAAAATCTGTGCCATCGCCAGGAAAAGGGGCAATGATTTATTTTGATGGGGTTATAGTTGCTCATTCTAATGAAGCTGAGTGGAATAAATTTAAATCAGATCATACTAATGAAGCTATTTTAGATAGAATAGTAAAAGTGGAAGTGCCTTATTGCTTAGAACTTAATGAAGAAATAAAAATTTATGAAAAGCTTCTTAAAAAAAGTGATTTTAAAGCTCATATAGCACCTCATACTATGGAAATTGCCGCTATGTTTGCAATTCTTTCTAGACTTTCACCTTCTGCAAAAGTGGATGCTATGACAAAATTAAAAATATATAATGGAGAGGAGATAGTAGAAAAGGGAACAACAAAAAGAATTGATATTATGGAACTTAGAGAAGAAGCAGGACCTTATGAAGGAATGAAAGGAATATCAACTAGATTTATAGTAAAAGCCATTGATAATGCATTGTCCAATTCAGAATATAATTGTATAAATCCCCTTAGCATAATGGAAAGTATAATAAAATCTGTAAAAGAATTAGATATTGGAAATGATGAAAAGAAAAAATATCTAGGTTTTATACAAGATACTATAAGAAAAGAATACAATAAAATATTAGAAAAAGAAATTACAAAAGCATTTATTCACTCATTTAGAGAACAGGCGGAAAGTTTATTTAATAATTATATTGATAATGCAGAAGCTTTTGTAAATAAATCAAAAATAAAAGATGCACAAACTGGTGAAGAATTAAATCCAGATGAGGAATTTATGAGGAATATAGAAGAACAAATAGGCATTTCAGAAAGTTCATCAAAAGGATTTAGAGCAGATGTTACATCTTATATGTTCTATCTTGTTAGAAATGGAAGTGAAATAGATTATAAGTCATACGAACCTCTTAAAGAAGCAATAGAAAAGAAGCTTATGGCTTCAGTAAAGGATTTGTCAAGAATCGTTACAAAATCACGTGTAAGAAATAAAGAGCAAACTGAAAAATATAATGCAATGGTAGAAGAAATGAAAAGTAAGGGATATTGTATGCATTGCTGTGATGTAATTCTTAAATATGCAGCAAATAACCTATGGAAGGATTGAAAGTAGCTTATGGGTATTTTCAGAGATAATAGTGATAATGTTGTAGAACATGACAGATCTATTGAGGATAGAAGAAGACATAGGCAACTTGTAGAAAAAACTATAAAAGAAAATTTAGGAGATATTTTATCAGAAGAAAGTATAATAGGAGAAAGTAAAAATAGAAAATTTAAAATTCCCATAAGAGGCATTAAGGAATATCAATTTGTTTATGGAAAAAATAATAATGGTATAGTATCTGGAACTGGTGAAGAAAAGAGAGGCCAAAAAATTGGTGAGGATGAAACAAATTCAGGTGTGGGAGGAAATAAGGGAGCTGGAAACAATGAAGGTGAAGATGTATATGAAACTGAAATTACATTAGATGAACTTTTGGATTATATTACAGAAGATTTGAATTTACCAAACTTAGACAGAAAAAAGTATTCAGAAATATTAACTGAAAGTTCAAATAAGAAAAAGGGATATCAAAGATATGGCATAAATCCTCGTCTCGCAAAGAAAAAAACAGTTGTTACAAAGCTTGCAAGAAAGCAAGGCAAGAAGAGGGCTTTAAAAGAAGCAGGTTTAGATGATAAGATAGATAGATTTCCTTTTAGAGAGGAAGATTTAAGGTATTATAGAGTTAAAAGTAAACCTAAAAGAGAAAGTAATGCAGTAATGATATTTATCATGGATGTATCAGGTTCTATGGATAATTCAAAAAAATATCTTGCAAGGTCTTTATTTTTTATAATGTCTAAGTTCCTTAGAAAAAAATATAATAATATTGCTTTTGAATTTGTGTCTCATACAACAATAGCAAAGAGAGTAAATGAATATGAATTTTTTCACAAAGCAGAATCTGGAGGTACGTATATATCTAGTGGCTTAGATATGGCTTTAGATATAATAGAAAAAAATTATCCTAAAGAAGTATGGAACTTATATACTATATATGCTTCTGATGGTGATAATTGGACAGAAGATAATGAAAAAGCTATGGAATCAGTAAAAAAATTATGTGAAATAAATAATATGGTAGGCTATGCAGAACTATTACCATCAACTTATTCTACTACAATGTATTATAGATTTATTAAAGAAATAAAAAATGACAAATTTGTACCTGTAATAGTTAAAGAAAAAAAGGAGTTATGGGATGCAATAAAGTTAATGCTAAGTAGTGGTATGAAGGAGGAATAGTATGGATTACAATATTAAAGATCTTGAAGAGTGGAATGAAAAAATAGAAAAAAAAGCTATAGAGCTTGGATTAGATTTTTATCCTCAGGAATATGAAATGGTGGGCTTTAAAGAAATGCTTGGATATGAAGCATATGTGGGAATGCCATCAAGGTATCCACATTGGAGTTATGGAAAGGCATATGAAAAAAATAAGACATTATATTCATTTAATTTAACAGGACTTCCTTATGAAATGGTTATTAATTGTAATCCATGTCTTGCTTATTTGATGAAAGAAAATACATTACTTCTTCAAATATTGACAATGGCTCATGTATATGGACATAATGATTTTTTTAAAAATAACAGACTTTTTGTAGAAGGCACAAATGCAGATAATGCTCTTGAAATGTTTAAATTAGATGCAGATATTATAAGAAATTATATAAATACTCCAGGAATAGGTTATGAGAAGGTTGAAAGAATTATAGATGCTGCCCATGCTATAAGATATAACATAGATAGATTTATAGGCGGTAAAGAAAAAACTGATGAAGAGATTAAAAAGGATTTAATATCAGAATATAATAGAAAAAAAGAATCAAGGGGCATTTTAGATTCTAAAGAAATTATAGAAGAGCCAGATTTAGAAAGAATTCCATTAGAACCATCAGATGATTTATTAGAATTTATTATAAAGTATGGAAATCTTCAAGAATGGGAAAAAGAAATACTTAGAATAGTAAAAAGAGAAACTAAATATTTTTTGCCCCAAATAGAAACTAAAATTATGAATGAAGGATGGGCAAGTTATTTTCATTACACAATATTAAAGGAACTTAATATGAAAGATGACCTTTATTTAGAATTTTTAAAAAGGCATAATGATGTTGTTGCACCTATTTTAGGAGGTATTAATCCTTATTATATTGGATTTAGAATGTTTCAAGATATAGAAAAAAGATATGGAAGAAATAAAATTTTTGAAGTAAGAAGACTAGAAAGAGATTCTTCATTTATAAGAAAATATTTAACAAAAGAATTATGTTCGGAACTTAACCTTTTTAAATATAATAAAAAAAGTTTTGATTATATAGTTGAAGAAATATCAGATGATAAGGGATGGAAGGTAATAAGAAATGATTTAGCTTCAGAATGTGGTATGGGAAATATTCCATATATTAGAGTTAATGAACTTTTGAAAAAAGATAATACATTAATACTTAAGCATGTATTTGATGGTCGAGAGCTTGATATTTCTTATGCAAGAGAAACTATTAAGTACATTCAATCTTTATGGGGATATGCAGTAAGATTAATTACCAAGACAAAAGAAGGTAAAAAATTTGTAATTATATGTAGTGATCAGAAAAATATAAGTATTATGGATATTTAGTTATTAATAGGCATTTTGTTTTGTAACAAAAATTTTAAAAGAGAATATTATTAAGTAAGGGAAATAATACTTAGGAGAATACAATGAATCTTAAAGGTAGTCAAACAGAAAAAAATCTTTATAAGACATTTGCAGGAGAATCAAGAGCTAGAAATAAATATACCCTTTATGCAGAAAAAGCAGAATGTGAAGGATATAGATGGATAGCGCAAGTTTTTGAAATTACAGCTGATAATGAAAAAGCTCACGCAAGGGAGGCTTTTTGCAAGTATTTAAGTAAATGTGGATGTACAGAAGAAAATTTAGAAGACTCATTAAAAGGGGAAATAGAAGAAAGTACTAATATTTATAAAGATTTTGAGAAAACAGCCAGGGATGAAGGCTTTGAAGATATTGCAGATTTTTATAAGGAACTTCAAGAAGTAGAAGCTTATCACGCAAAAAGGTTTAAAAATATATTAGAAAAAGTAAAGGAAAATAAGATATTTAAAAGTAGTAAGGATAGTTTGTGGCAATGTATGAATTGTGGTTATATATATGAAGGTGATGAAGCACCTAAGTACTGTCCACTTTGCAAGTTTCCACGATCTTATTTTAAACCAGTGTGTAAAAAATAAAGGAGTGATAAGGAGTGTATTATAATTATCCTGACGAATATTTATGTGAGGTTATGAAGGAAAAAAATATTTGTGAAGTTGATAAAAATGAACTTTATAGAAATTTTATAAATGATGAGGAAAGTAATATTTATAAAGATATAGATTGTGAATATGTTCAAAGGGCTATTTTGTAAAGGCTGGTGAAATTATGACCTATGATGAATTAATTAAGAGTCATTATGGTGAATTAAATAACCTTAGCATACAACTTAGGACATATGTTGAAATGTATAGACTTTTAGTTAGCAGTACTGCAGAATTGAATGGAACATCTATTATTAGAAAAAATGAACTTAAGCATGCTATAGAAAGAATCGATAAAATTGGAGATATAATTGATGATCTATTAAAGGCTATTCAAAAATGTGAAGGTTCTTATTGTAAATATTGTTTGTATAAAAATGAAGCTGTATTAAATAAAATTGATAAAAGTGAGATAATGAATGAGATTCATAATGACTTAGTTTATCATAGCGAATAAAAATATTTATATTAAAAAAAGCGCATATAGCGCTTTTTTTAAACCTTTTTTAATTTTAATGTACTTACCATTAAGTAAGAACCAATTATTAAAAGAACTATAGTTAAAATTTGTAGTTTATCTGTAAAATTAGAACAAACACATATTATTGAATATAGAGCCATAATGCATCCTATAATTGTTATTGGAACTCCTGTATAAACTCCATTAAAAGTTGAAGCATTATATCTTGCTAATCTAAAGGCACCACATATTGGAAATGCAATTAATATAACAAGTCCCAAAAATCCATAAGGTCCAAAATTCTTTAAATTAAATGCTATATATGATAACATTGCAGGAGCTACTCCAAAAGAAACTAAATCTGCTAATGAATCAAGTTCTTTTCCAAGATCGCTTGATACTTCAAGAAATCTAGCAATACGTCCATCATATCTATCGACTAGTCCAGCAATTAAAATAAATATTCCAGCCCAAATATAATTACTTTCCAGGGTGAATAATAATGAAAAAACACCACAAGATAAATTAATAAATGTAAATATATTAGGAATACAACTTTTTTTCATATAATAAATCACTCCTAAAAAAATATACTTAACTTACAATCAATAATTATAACATATATATCAATATAATATAAGAGGAAAAATAATTTTAAAGTAAATATAAGATTTTATATTAACAATTTATATAAAATTTAAAAAGAAATATATTTTTTGAATTTTATTATAGAAGACAGAACTGAAAGGTAAAAAAATTCTCATTAAATTGTGTAGAAATCTACGCATTTCCCGTGTGATGAAGTAAAATAAAAGAAAAACTTTGTCTCACAGGAGGTTTTATGGGAAGGAAAGAACAAAGAATTAAAAATAAGTTAGAAAAAAATCCAATAAAAGAATGTCTGAGTATTCAAAAAAAGTTTTATCCAAGGCTATTTAATAGATTTAATG
>NZ_JBQHRN010000029.1:0-30294 GCF_052066735.1 Clostridium sp. HCP1S3_C6 | reverse complement strand
TTATCATCCTTTCCCCTCCTATAATATGTATTAATACTATTATAAAAGGGATTTTTATAAGTGGGGAATTTTTATTCCCTTAAGTGGGTAAATTTATTTTACCACTAACAAATTATTAAACAAATAAACTTTCTTGTATTCAGGCACTTCTTGTGTATGCTCTATTATTAATTCATTTTTATTTCTTCTTATCTTAAAAACTTGTAGATAATCTAGCTCTATTTCCTTTGTATCTTTAAAATCATCAATTATCTGCCATAACATTATCTGTAATGAAATATCTAATGTTTGGTTTATTCCTTTAGTCATGTATCTATTACTTTTATTAAACATCTTTTCTTATCTCCTCATTATCAGTTTTTATTACAAGCTTTCCAGCTCTGATTATCCCTATGCATAAAATTCTTTTTCTCATGCTTTTTCTTCTCCTAAAAATAAAAGAAGTCATACCTTATTAACTAAGATATAACCTCTTTAACAATCTATTTCAGAATATAAATAATTATCATATTCATCTTCATATATAGTTTCTGGAATAAGTCCTAATAATTCTTCAATATTATTTCCCCTAATTAAGTCATCTATTACCTCTTCTTTACTGGTCTGCTCTATCCAATATTCGGCTAAAGAATCTTTATCTATTAAAGAATCAACATGAATTGCATCATCAAGCATATCATCTAATAGCTCTCTTGCAATATCTTTTAAATTAGCTGAACTTTTATAAAGCATACTATAATCATCAATCATTACATATCCATTGCTATCTAATTTATCACACCAATTAATAACATAATCTATTGATAAATCTTCTAGTCCATTACCTTTCAGAGTTTGGTACATAGAAACTATTCTATCATCAACTTCATTATCTCCAATTTCTTTTGCTAACTTTACCGACATACTCCAATCATTTAAGAATTCTTCTTTTAATTCTTCATTACTTATACTACTAATTAATTTCTCTAAACTTCTTATTTCTTCTACATCAATTTTCTTATATTTATCTAATATTTTCTTAATTTCTCTTATTGCATATTGTTGTATTATTTCTGAATTTTCTACATTCATTATTATTATATTTTCATTACTAATCATTTCTATTTATCCTCTCTTTATTCCTTAATCAATTCTTCTTTTATAGCTGTTATAAATTCTTTTGAAAACATATTAGTTCTTATTGCCTGTACTATTAATTCTTGAAATTCCTCTTCTGTTACATCTAAACTTCTCGGAATATATGTTTCATCCCCTCTCCTAGTACACTTATATACACAAAATCTTAATTCTTTTCTTCTTAATGCTTTAATATATATCTTTTCTACAGTATAAGTATATTCATTATCAGCAACCTTAACTTGCTCTAAAATATTACAATACTTAGTCTGTTTAATTATTTTCTTATTCATCTATTCCCTCCATCATTCTAGTAGGAACTTAGAAAGTTCTTCTGTAGTTATTACTACAATTGTATAATCACTTGAAAGCAAAAATAGTGAAGAAGTCCAATTAACTCCTTCACTACATTCAATTATGTCTGTATATTCTGCTACTAATCCTTTTAACTTATCTTGTTTCAGTATTTCGATATCTACGATATTTTCTGCTATAACTATATATCCTCCTAAATCTTTCTCTATATCTCTATTAGCTCCATAATTTTCACCTAATACATTAATGACGTCTAAAACATTACTGATTACTTCTATAGGATATCCTTTTAATTGATTTTTTAAATAAACCTTTTTCATTATAAATTTCTCCCTTCTAAGAAAGTAAAAAACTTTTACTTGTATACATAAATACAAGTAAAAGTTTGTTTTTCTAAGTTAATAATATATATTTAATTTATCTTTTAATACAGTAATTAACCTAATTCTAATATTGTAATTTAAAAGTGTTTTTGAAGATTTCTACAAAAAATTTACGAACCTTCTTGTATTGTTCAATCAAATTATCTTCATTTTTAATCCCTTATATTTATGATATTTTTTTATCCATTATCATAGAAATAATATATAACACTAATACTGGTGCTACTAATAATGAAGTACATACTATACCAATACTTACTGAAATATTTGTAGCTATGATTCCTATAATCGGTCCACCTAAAATTTGACCTAAGGAATTCATTTGTCCATTTATAGAAAGCACAGTAGCTCTAGAATTATCATCTATATGCCCATTTAACCACGCACTGAATATAGGTTCATTTATAATTCTAAAGGTATTTGTTGCCAAATAAGCTATTAACATTAAACTAAAGTTTCTTGTAAGAGCAAATATCAACATAGACGATATATAAAGTATATTTATGCATAATAATAGTTTTCCATTTTTCCTATTATCCTCATTCTTAAGATTCTTTGCCATAAAATGCATTACTATGAAGCTCAATATCATTCCTAAAATTCCAAAAATTCCAAACCAAGTCACTGAACTAAGGTTTCCAAGTTTAGGAAGTGTAGTATCTTGTAAAAAATGCGCATTAGAAAGTCTATCATAACCTTCACTTGATAATCCATAAAATAAAGTTACTGCAAGTAAAATCATAATTATAGATTTACTTTTTACAAATTTAAGACCAGATTTAAATGTATATACCATCTTTTTGAATGTATTTAAATCCCCAGGAGCAGATGGTTTAAAATTATTTTCTGGCATATATAACCATAAAAATAATGCAAGAATTATAAATAAAACTCCACTAACTATAATAGGAAGCCTTACAGAGAAATTAGCTATTACAGTGCTTAGTACTATTCCAATAAATGCTCCTATCTGCCCTGCTTGTGCTCCCTTTATATAAATTTCATCTAAATCTTTATTCTTCTCTTCTTCCGCAATCCAAGCTTCAAGCGAGCCACTGATAAAAGTAGACCCTAATCCCCATACAATCTGTGCTACAAGTACGAAAATAAAACTAGAAATAGAACCTTCTAAAATAAATCCCACTCCTGTTAAAACTCCCCCAATAACAATAGATAGTTTACGACTATACACATCTGCAACTATCCCTGTAGGAATTTCAAATATAAAGCATGCTAATTCCAAAGTAGTTCCAACAAGTATAAGCTGAAGTGGATTTAAATGAACTATTTCAATGTGATACACTATCATAACTGTAGCTACTAACGAAAAACACATTGCTGTAATAGCTGAAAATAATAAATAAGTTTTATATGCTGAAAGTTTATTAACCATTAATCATCACCATCCTAGTATTTCTTAAAAAATTTGTTTGTTTTTCATAATCTTCATATTTAAATATATAAATCATCAAAATAATCTCCTTAAACAAAAAAAGCTGTAAATGAACATAATTCACTTACAGCCTCATAATCATATAACCTAAATACAAACATAAAATATAGAACTTTAATTATATAACTTATGATTAAGCTATTCAAATTAAAATCTTATACCATATCTATATATAGCAAAAATAGACATAAAAATACCGTGTTTAGAACACGGTTTTCCTATCCTGCAAATAAAGATGTAACATGCTCATTATAATACTGATTATTTTTAGAGTACACAAATAAACATGGTAATATCAATATTATCAATAATTGATTCTACCACAAATAAACCTTGAGTTATTCAAGATTTTTCATATACTTTTAAAAATAATCCTTATTCAGTTAATTTAATTAAAAATTACCTCTTTGCGCATATTTACAACACCTTTACATTTATATTTTTTATGCTTATATTTTAGTATAATTATATTATATATAATTATAAAAATTTTTTCAATGCTATAGATTCTGAAAAACAAATTCTAATTTTCTCAAGTAGTGAAAAATGAAGAATCTATAAATAAAATTAAAATACCCAACAAAAATTCAAACTTTAGATTTTTGTAAGTTTCATTGCAAAAATTAAAGCACACCTATCGTCCATTTATATATCCAATTCTATCCAAAACCTCATTTATTTATGATACGGTTCATTATTCATTATCCTAAATCCTCTATAAACCTGTTCAAGAAGCATAACTCTAAAAAGCTGATGAGGAAATGTCATCTTAGAAAAGCATAACTTATAATCTGCTCTTTTTATTACCTCTTCTGAAAGACCTAAGCTTCCACCTATTACAAATACTATGTTAGAATTTCCCATAACTGCACAATTAGAAATAAACTGTGAAAATTCTACTGATGCTAATTGTTTTCCATTAAGGTCCATAGCTATTACATAAGTATTGTCCTTAATTTTTGATAGTATAGCCTTTCCTTCTTTTTCTTTTATTTGAACCTCTTCTTTCTCTGATGCATTATCTGGTGTTTTTTCATCTTGAAGTTCTATTATTTCAAGCTTTGTATATCTTGATAATCTCTTTGAATATTCGTCTACCGCCATTTTTAAATATTTTTCTTTTAATTTTCCCACTGCTATTATAGAAATATTCATAAAAAAATCCTCCTTGCATTCATATTTTATATATTAACACAAAGAGAACTTATTATGTTATTTATTCTTTATTCTATTTCCTTTCCATCAAAAGTTGTATAATATGACTTTTGTTTTGGATCACCTACATTATTTTGATTATCATGAAGTTTTTGTCTTCTTTTTCCTTTTTGCATTGGATTATTTATTCCAGGTTTTCCTTGTTTCATAAAAATACACATCCTTTCTAAAAAAAACAACTATAAGCAAGGCTATTTATACCTTTATTGTAGTATTATCATTTTAATCTCATTAAATACTCGACTTTTTTAAATAAAAAAATCCCTTGTACATAAAAAATTATATCTGTACAAAAGGATTATTTTTAAATGTTCATAACTAATTATCTTAATCATTTTTTTACTTAATCAACATCTATTACATTATCAACATCTACAATTACATTTTCTTCAGAAACTACCTTAATATCTTTAAACTTTGGCATTTCAATAATTAGTAAATTATTATTAAAGGATGCCCTTAATTTTGAGACATCAATTTCTTCAGTATAAAATGTCTTCACTACATCATCACTTGATTGAAACATAGCTACAAAATTATTATCGTTTGAATAAACTTGCTTTCTTTTTATTGTTAATATAGCTTTATTCTTTTCAAAATCTATTTTAACATCCTTTGCAGTAAGACCTGGTAAATATCCTTTTATTCTATAAAAATCGCCAACATCTTTAAATTCCAGTTCATAAGGATCATCCCGCATAAGTTGCTCTGCCATACTTACAATTGAATCGTTATTCAATACTTCATTTGCTATACTGTTAATAAATTCATCACTTAATAAGTAACTAAATATATCGTAGCTATATCCACCATTAAAGGAATTATAATTATTACCTTTAGAATAATTATAATAAGAATTATTGTTAGGCCTATTATTATACAAAAAAGGGAACAAATTAAACATATAATACATCCATATTATTGATATATTATAATTTATTAATTACATTCTCCATTTGATACAATTTTAATATCCTAGATTTTCATTTAAAAATATAACATGTATTCTATCCTTTTTAGCTTGTTTTCTTATAAGTGTATATTCATTACATATTCTTTCATTGCTAGAACAATCCATGCAAGTTCCTGTCTTGCCACAAGGAGTACTTCTATTTAATCTCTTTCCATTTGCAGGAGCTGCTATTTCCCTTACTCTATTTATAGCTTCATCTAAATCCTCTACTATCTTATTAACTCCACAAATAACTATAACCTTATCTGGTCCATAAAGCATTGCTGCCACCCTATTACCAGTTCCATCAACATTATAAAGTTCCCCATCTAGAGTAACTGCATTAGTACTTACAAAATAGGCATCTGAAGTAAATGCCCCTTTATATATATCTACTACTTCTTCTGCTGATAAACCTTCTTTATATCTATCTAGAAAATCATATCTTCCAGATCTAAAATAATCTATAAGTCCTATTTCAAATAAAGTCATAGAACCACCACAAGCTACTTTTGAACCTTCAGACACTATTTCTTCAATTTTTTCTATTAGCTCATTTTTATCTTTAACTAAATAACCATTCATATTATTTTTACCTAATGCATCTATAGCCCTAAGTATTCTTTGCTCATTTAACCATCTAACATTATTATCCATTAAAAATCCCCTCATCTTTATATTTATTAGTATAGATATAAAGGCTATTTCAAAATGCTTTATACACATTTTAAAATAGCCTTGTATTCATAATAATTATTATTTGAAATATATTAATAAGTATTTTTACTTGTTAAGCATTCTTTCCGCAACAATTTTTATATTTTTTACCACTACCACATGGACATGGTTCATTTCTTCCTATTTTACGTTCAGTTCTTACAACTGTTTTAGATTTTTTATATTCATCTGCTATTTCTTTTCTCTTTTCTGGTGAGAATATTCCATCCCATTGAGGTAATGTATATAAATATTCTGCTTTAGCATCTAGCATATTGAAATATAATTTTTCTAAATCAACATCTAATACTAATTCTGTATTTTCATCTATAGTTTCTAAATCGTAAGATTTCTTTAAGCTATCATTTATTCCATCTACAAATCCCATTACAAATTCTGTAGTAGTTTCATATTCCTTTGCTAAATCAGCTATTGAAGTCTTCTTAGCTTCTTTGTGATTAGCTAAAATATCTTTATATACAGCAGTTTCAATTTTTGAATATTCTGCCCAAAAAGCCTTTTCTCCTTTTGTTTTTACATAATCTATAACCATTTCAGTCCACTTTGTATATAAGCTCATAATTACTCTCCTCTTTTTTCTGTTTTTTACTCAATATCAAAATTATACTAAGATTTTACTTAAATTTCAACTATTATGTATTCATATAAAATTAAAATAAAAATTATGCAATATTTTAAATTTCAACATAACCACTAGGATTATTTCTATCTGCCATACCTAAAATAACATCTTTTCCCAGCATTAAACCATCCTCTTTTATTGTACTTAAAACAGTTTGATATGCTAAATCTGGATTATTATTAGTTCTACTTAAATGACCTAATAGTATTTTTTTTAATGGCCCAGACTTAGATATTTCAACTATTGCTTTACCACAATCATCATTTGAAAGATGTCCAATTTCACTTAATATTCTTCTCTTTAATACATATGGGTATGGCCCATATTTAAGCATACTAACATCATGATTACTTTCTAATAAAATAACTTCGGATTCTTTTATATTATCTTTAATTTCTTCTGTAAACGTGCCAAAATCTGTTGCTACACTTACTTTCTTATTGCCACATTCAACTGTATATCCTACAGGCGCTACTGCATCATGAGGTATTGCAAAAGAATTTATGCACATATCTTCAATTTTTATAGTACTTCTTCTATCAATTACTTTTATATTATGTTCTTTTATTCTTCCTATAGTACCTTCCATAGCACTCCAAGTTTCAGCATTAGCATATATAGGTATATCATATTTTCTTGACATTACACCTACACCTTTAATGTGATCGCTATGCTCATGTGTTATAAATATGCCCTTCATACCTTGTGCATTTTGACCTATTTCATTTAAGGCTGCATCTATTCTTTTCCCTGGCATACCTGCATCTATAAGTATTTTTGCTTTTTCTGATGCTGCAAAAATACTATTACCACTGCTTCCACTATACAATGAACAAAATATCATATTTGCCTCCGTAATTAATCATCACATTCTATTCTAGTAATATCTGCTCCAAGCTTTTGAAATTTATTTTCTATATGAGGATATCCTCTATCAATATGCTCAATATTAGTTATTTGTGTTTGCCCATCAGCTATTAATCCTGCAATAACCATTGCTGCCCCAGCTCTTAAATCTGTAGCCTTAACTACTGCTCCAGTTAATTTTTTAACCCCATCTATTATAGCTACTCTACCTTCTACTTTTATATTAGCACCCATCTTTTTAAGTTCATCTATATGCTTATGTCTATTTTCCCATATTGATTCAGCAATTAAACTCCTACCTGGTACTATACTAAGAAGAGCTGACATTGGTTGCTGAATATCTGTTGGAAATCCTGGATATGGAGTAGTTTTTATGTTAACCCCTTCAAGTTTTCCTTCCACTCTTACTCTCACTGAATCGTCACCTTCATCTACTATTGCACCCATTTCAGTAAGCTTTGCTGTAATTGATTCTAAATGCTTTGGAATTACATTTTTAATAGTAACATCACCCTTTGTTGCAGTTGCTGCTATCATAAATGTTCCTGCTTCTATTTGATCTGGTATTACACTATAAGCACATCCCTTAAGCTCTTTTACTCCTTGAATTCTTATAACATCTGTTCCAGCACCTTTTATATTTGCTCCCATTGTATTTAAAAAGTTTGCTACATCTACTACATGTGGTTCTTTTGCAACATTTTCAAGAACAGTAAGCCCTTCTGCTAATGTTGCAGCTATCATTACATTTATTGTTGCACCTACAGATACTACATCAAAGAATATATTTGCTCCAATTAATTTTTCTGCTGTAACATTAACAGCTCCATGTTCTATTGTTACATGAGCACCTAATGCCTCAAAACCTTTAATATGTTGATCTATTGGTCTAACTCCTATAGGGCATCCACCTGGAAGTTCTACTCTTGCTTTTTTAAATCTTGCAAGTAATGCTCCTATAAAATAATATGATGCTCTCATTCTTCTTACATCGTCTGTACAAGCATCACAATTATTTAATTTTGTACTATCTATTTCTAAAGTATTACTATCAAGTTTATTTACCCTACATCCTAGAGATCTAAGGATTCTTTCAAGACAATGTACATCTTCTATATCAGGCACATTATCTATTATGCATTTCCCAGAATTAGCGGCAACTGCTGCTGGTAAAATAGCAACTGCTGCATTCTTTGCTCCGTTAATATCGACAGAACCTTTAAGTGGCCTTCCTCCATTGATTACTAATCTTTCCATCAAATTCACCCTTATTCAAAATATATAATTTAAATCTATTTATATCAATGTTAATTATTTTTATCTTTAATAAAATTTCATTTGTACATTATATTCCTATAATAATGTTTATCTACATTAATCCATTATATCATAAACTATACTTATTTAAATAACTTTTTTATTCCAAATCAATGCATTTTTACGATACAATCGTTTACTTTTTTGTTTATAGACATTTTTACTTACTGTAATTTTTAACAATTAATAATTATTTTATTTCTGCCATTTTATGTGATATAATTTTTATAAACTTTTAGCTTAGGAAGGAGGTTTTTTTATATGAAATACTATATTGTTGCACTATTTGATGAAGATTCATATGAAAGTTTAAATCCAATACAAAAAAAAGTGTCTAAAAAATTTAAGGCCCACAGGAACTCACCTCTTGCCCATATAACATTAAACGTTCTAGAAAACCCAAACATGGAAAAACTTAACACTGTTATGGAAAAAAATTTAAAACCATATAAAAAATTTAAAGTTCAAGCATGTAATGATATTACAATCTCAGAAACATTAAAGAATGTAAACTTAAAAATTGAAAATTTAGGATACATAAAAAAAATTGAAAGAAGTATATCTGATTCTCTTGAGCTTTATGGCTTAAATTCTAAGTCATTTTCAGACGAAAATTTTGGAATATCATTAGCAAATGTTAATTACATAAACAAAGATAAAAATGGTCAATTGCCAACAGCATCCCTAGATCAAATAGTAAAAAATTCTTCAAATATGACTTTTAAAATTAGTAAATTTGAAATTTGGAAACAAAATAATAACAGAAAAGAAATTTGTGTAAAATCTTATCCTCTAAGACTTTTTTAAAGTGAAAAACCAGCTAAAATATCATGCTGGTTTTTTCATTTCTAAAAAAGTGTATTAAAAATAAAAATTTTATCTATTTTTTGATGTATTCGTTTTCCACTCTTTTCATAAATCAAAATTTTATGTAAAATGTATGTTAGAATGATTTATGCAAATTTTAAGGGGGCATATTTATGAATATTTCAAGCTTGTTTAAAATACAAGAAAATAATGATAATAAATTAACTATAGACCCTACACTTTCAGAATATAAATTATTTGCAAGAAAACATTTACAAATTCATATTGAATTAAGTGCTCTTGCTAATTCAACAAAATGCTATAAATACTGGATTGATGATGATGAATATTCTGATAATGATTTAATATTAAAAAATTACATAGCTTGCTTAAAGCAAATTTTATCTTTAGGCATAAAAAATGGTTACAACGACATTAATGAAATATCTATTGTTCCTAGTGATGAATGTTTAAGCGAACAATTTTTAAGTCTTTATATTGACGTTAATGATTTAATTATTTCTCCATCTAGGGATCACTTTCTAACTCTTTTAGAAGACTTTTTAAGTCTTAGTATTAGTTTAAATCTAACAGAGCAAAGTATTGAAAATAATTTTGACAGTGTTAAAGTTACAAATAAAATTGAAGCTTTAATTTAAATGAAATGTTTATAAACTTATCCTTAAGGCTTACTTAATATAGAAATTTAAATTTTTCTATATTTTAAGTAAGCTTTTTTAATACTTTAATTTTTTTGGGTAATACTAATCTAGAGGTGATGCGAAATGATGTCTATAATATTTGCCATAATATCTGGCATTTCAATGACTCTTCAGGGAGTATTTAACACCAGATTATCAGAAAAAATTGGTACATGGGAAACAAATGTCCTTGTACAAGGAATTGCTCTTGTTATAACTCTTATAGTATCTTTTATATTAAAAGATACTAATTATAAAGCAATTAAAGACGTAAATAAACTGTATCTTCTAGGTGGAGTACTAGGAGTTATAATTATATTCACAGTAATGAAAAGCATTGGCAATATGGGACCTACCTGCGGAATTGCAATTATACTTATTGCACAGCTTATCTCTGCAGCATTAATTGATGCATTTGGATTATTTGACACACCTAAAGTACCTTTTAATTTCAAACAAATTGCTGGTGTAATTGTTATGATTTGTGGCATCATATTATTTAAATGGAAATAGCAAAAAGAGCACAACAATGTTATGTTTTAATAACTTTGTTGTGCTTTTTTATAACTTTTCTAATAATATTTCATATATTATTAAGATATTAATTAAAAGGTGTTATTTATTATGCTATCTTTAAAAAATAAACTTGATACAAATTTAAGGTATCTTTTAAATAATAAATGTTATAAAAAATATCGTGTTTTAATAAAATGTAAATGCATGCTTCAAAATATATCAAAAAAAATAATTTCCTACAAAGATACAATTATTTGTTCTCTTGAATATTCAAACATAATTTGTGCAATTTTAAAAGAATCTTCTATTCAAAGATTAATTGAATATCCAGAAGTAACTTTTATAACTTTTGATGAATACTTATTTGTATGTGCAAATAGTGTATCTTCTTCTAATAATTTAAATATTTCTAAAGAAATAAATTGTACGCTTACTGGTAAAAATATAGGTATTGGTCTTGTAGATACAGGGGTATTCCCCCACAAAGATTTAACTGATAATTCAAACAGAATATATGAATTTCATGACTTAATAAATAACTTAAATTATCCCTATGATGATAATGGCCACGGCACATTTATTGCTGGCAGCATTGCTGGAAATGGAGTTTCTTCTAATGGGTTATTTAAGGGTATAGCTCCCAAAGCTAATCTGTATTGCTATAAGGCCTTTGATAAGCTTGGTAAGGGTTTAACATCTGATATATTACTTTCCATTGAAAAAATCATTAATTCCTCAAAAGAAAATAACATAAAAATATTATGTCTTCCTTTTGAACTTTTAAATTTCAATATCTTTATAATAGATGCTTTTAATAAAACCTTTTTAGAAGCACAAAAAAATAAAATTATAGTAGTAGTACCTAGCGGCAGCAATATGGCTTCTTTCAATTCCATAAGAGGTATAGCCACTTTAGATTCTTGTATTACTGTTTCTGGCTTAAAAAATACATTTAGTAGTGAACCTTACACCTTTTCATCCTCTGGTCCATATAAAAATAAACATAAACCTACAATTGCTGCAGCCTGTTCAGAAATTACATGCTTAAATTCAGATAAATCATATATTTCTGAAAAAGATGGATTAAAACTTTATCCTCCTAGACTAAAAACCTCCTATAAAGTTGCTTCTGGTACATCTATTGCTTGCGCATATATATGTGGAATATGTGCCTTGTTATTTGAAAAGAGACCAGATTTAACAATGAAGGATATTAATTCACTATTTAATTTATGTTCAATAAAAAGTGATCTTTCCAAAAACGAAGTAGGTTATGGACTTCTTGATGTAAATAAACTTTTATCAATTTAAACAGTTTCTTTATTATTGTTATATAAATTTCTGTTTGTTATAATTAATCTAAACCTTAATAAACTTATGAAAGGAGAAAAATACATGAGTACACTAATGCTAAAAAATACTCAATTAGATTTCACTCCAGTAAGTAATGTATTTATAGAAAATTATATGCCTAAAGCTAGAGGTGAATTTATTAAAGTATATCTACTTTTACTAAAATATAATGTTTCAAATGAACCAGGTGTAAATTGTTCTATTTTAGCTTCATCTCTAAATTTACTAGAATCTGATGTTATGAATGCGCTTGACTACTGGAATGAACAAGGAGTAATAAAATTAACTTCTATAGATAGATTAAATAACTTTAGTATAGAATTTCTCCCATTATCAGATGAGTCAATTCAAAATTCTAATATAAATATTTTAGATGCACTAAACAATTCTAGTACAAATGACATGCTTAGAGATATAGAAAAAATTATTTCAAGACCATTATCTACAAAAGAAATGGAAATGTACCTTAGCTGGCAAAAAGATTTTTCTTTTACTTCTGAGCTTATACTTTTAATAATTGAATACTGTGTTTCAAAAGGAAAATCTGATGCTAGATATATTGAAAAGGTAGCTATATCATGGCATGACATGAACATAAAAACTATAGATGATGCACAAGCATTTATAAAAGAAACTGAAGATAAATGGATTAAAATAAGAAAAATTCTATCATACCTTGGAATAAAAAATGCAGAAATAATGAAACCCCAACAGGATTTATTAGAAAAATGGATTAACATATACATGTTTGATACACCATTAATACAAAAAGCCTGTGATATATGCTTTGAAAGATTAAATAGAGCTGATTTCAAATATATAGATGGTATACTTACAAAATGGCATAAGGGAAATATCAAAACCCTAGAGGATGTAGCATTAAAAGATAAAAAGCCCAAAACTTCATACATTAAGAATAAAAATATTTCAACAAATACCACTACACGTGAATCTAGTTTTAATAACTTTGAACCAAGGCATTATGACTATGATTCTCTAGAAAAGAAATTATTAGGATGGGATAAAGATGATTAATAATTATCAATCTAAACTTACAGATATATATTTAAAAATTCAAGAAGAAGAACAAAAATCTTTAAGACATAGAAAAGAAGAAATTCAAAAATTGTATCCAAAAATTATAGAACTGGACAATGAAATTCAAAAATTATCAATAAATATGTCTATGGCAATTTTACATGCTGATGATGGTGAAAAAGTTCTTAATGAATACAAAAATAAAATTATGAATTTAAGAGCTCAAAAATATGAAATGCTAGTTTCAAAAGGATATGATCCTGAATACCTTAATATACATTATAGATGTAAAAAGTGTAAGGATACAGGATACATTGGAATAAAGAAATGTTCTTGTTATAAAGAGAAACTTATTAAGCTCCATTATAAAAATTCATTATTAGATGATATATTAAAATCAAAGAATTTTGATTTTTTTGATATTAATTTATTTTCACCACAAAAAAACAATGATGAAAAATATTCTCCAAGAGAAAATATGCAACTAAATTTAAATTACATTACAAAAGATTACATTCCTAATTTTAACAACCATAATAATAACCTTCTATTTTATGGCAACCCAGGCAGTGGTAAATCTTTTTTATCTTATTGTATTGCAAAAGAACTTCTTGATCTTGGATATTTAATTGTTTATAAAACTTCAGATGAATTAATATCAGATTTAAGGGATATAAGATTTAATAATAATACAAAACTTCAAGATTTATTAATAAACTGTGATTTATTAATAATAGATGATTTAGGTGCTGAACAAAAGAGTGATTTTTCAATTACTGAACTATTTAATATTCTAAACAAAAAACTTTTATTAAAGAAAAAAATGCTTATTTCAACAAATCTTTCACTTCCTGCTATAACTAAATTTTATAGTGAAAGAATTTGCTCAAGACTTATTGGTGATTTTAGATTATTTAAATTTTATTCAGATGATATTAGAATAACTCTTAATTTAAATAATATGAGAAAGGCATAGCTAATAAAAAGCTATGCTTCATTTTTCTACTCAAAAAAAATCACTAACTTTTGTTAGTGATTTTATTGGCGACTCGGAAGGGGCTCGAACCCTCGACATCCAGCGTGACAGGCTGGCACTCTAACCAAAACTGAGCTACCGAGCCATAATTACCTTGGTGGGCACAACAGGGCTCGAACCTGTGACCCTCTGCTTGTAAGGCAGATGCTCTCCCAGCTGAGCTATGCGCCCAAAGTAAAAATGGTGACTCCTAGGGGAATCGAACCCCTGATACCACCGTGAAAGGGTGGTGTCTTAACCGCTTGACCAAGGAGCCATATATGTTTTTTTAAAATGGAGCTGGCAATAGGAATCGAACCTACAACCTGCTGATTACAAGTCAGCTGCTCTACCATTGAGCCATGCCAGCAAAATAAAACCAAAGTATATTAACTCTTTAAAATTTAAAAAGTATAATAATGGCGACTCGGAAGGGGCTCGAACCCTCGACATCCAGCGTGACAGGCTGGCACTCTAACCAAAACTGAGCTACCGAGCCATAAATTATACTTTGGTGGGCACAACAGGGCTCGAACCTGTGACCCTCTGCTTGTAAGGCAGATGCTCTCCCAGCTGAGCTATGCGCCCAAAGTAAAAATGGTGACTCCTAGGGGAATCGAACCCCTGATACCACCGTGAAAGGGTGGTGTCTTAACCGCTTGACCAAGGAGCCATATATATTTTTTTAAAATGGAGCTGGCAATAGGAATCGAACCTACAACCTGCTGATTACAAGTCAGCTGCTCTACCATTGAGCCATGCCAGCAAAATAAACCAAAGTATATTAACTCTTTAAAATTTAAAAAGTATAATAATGGCGACTCGGAAGGGGCTCGAACCCTCGACATCCAGCGTGACAGGCTGGCACTCTAACCAAAACTGAGCTACCGAGCCATAAATTATACTTTGGTGGGCACAACAGGGCTCGAACCTGTGACCCTCTGCTTGTAAGGCAGATGCTCTCCCAGCTGAGCTATGCGCCCAAAGTAAAAATGGTGACTTCTAGGGGAATCGAACCCCTGATACCACCGTGAAAGGGTGGTGTCTTAACCGCTTGACCAAGAAGCCATATATTTATTTTCTTTTAATCCGTTCGGACCACATAGACTATAATACATAAATAAATAATCTGTGTCAACATTTTTTTTAATATTTTTTTTATTTTTTTTATTTTTTTATTATTTTTAATGAATTATAGCCATTTTTAACTGTTATTTTTGCTTATGTAGCTTTTACTATTAATACATTACTATGATACAATATTATATAATATATATAAATAATTTAAGGAGACATTTATGAATTTTCACGATACCATAATAGTTGGGGCAGGTGCTTCTGGTCTTATAGCTTCTATCATTTCAAAAGATTTAGGTTGTGATGTTGCTATACTAGAAGGAACTTCCCGAATAGGTAATAAAATATTAACAACAGGAAACGGTAGATGCAATATTTCTAATTCAAAAATTTCATCACCCTTTAATACATATCAAAGCAGCAATAAAAATTTTTATTGTAGCACATTAAGTAATTTTTCAGTTGAAGATACTAAAAATTTTTTCTTTTCACTTGGACTTCCTATAATAGAACTTGAAAATCAAAAATTATTTCCAAAGTCATTACAAGCATCATCAGTTGTAGATATTTTAAAAATTTCTATAGAAGAAAAAGGAATTCCTGTTTACTTTAATAATAAGGTAAAACATATTACAAAAAAGAAAAATAAATTTACACTGCAAACTGACTCTGAAAATTTTTGTTGTAATAAACTTATATTAGCTTGTGGTGGAAAATCTGCTGTAAAAACAGGTTCAGATGGATCTGGATACAAACTGGCTAAAGAATTAGGTCATAATATTATTCCTACAGTTCCTGGTATAGTACAATTAAAACTTAACTATCCATATTTGAAAGCATTATCTGGTATAAAAATAAATGGCAAAGCTTCAATAATTATAAATAAAAAAATAGTTAAAGAAGATTCTGGAGAAATACTATTTACCGACTATGGTATATCTGGCCCTCCTATTCTTCAATTATCTGCCATTGCTTCAAGAGCCCTATATAATAAGCAAGATGTGAAAATCAAAATTGATATTATGCCTGATTTGACTCAAAATGAAGTGGATGATTTCATTTTAGGCCATTTAGCTATGTTTCCTAATAGAAGTATCTTAGATTGTCTAATAGGCGTAATAAACAAAAAACTTATTCCAACACTACTTAAGGATATTGGAATTTATAATATTCATATACCTTCAGATGAATTACCTTGGAGCCAAAAAAATGCCTTATGCCAAAGACTTAAATCATGGATTTTTGATTGCACTGATACAAATGGATTTAATAATGCTCAACTTACAGTAGGCGGAATTGATACTTCAGAAGTAAATCCAAAATCACTACAATCAAACCTTATAAATAATTTATACTTTTGTGGAGAAATACTTGATGTAAATGGTGATTGTGGCGGTTTCAATCTTCAATGGGCTTGGAGTTCAGGATATATAGTTGGAAATTCTGTTGCAAAATTATAAATAAGAGAAACAAAACTAAGCATATTGCCTAGTTTTGTCTCTCTTATTTTTTCCAATCAATTTCAATTTTAGTAAGTACCTTACCTTCTTTAGATTTTATAACATGAACAGTTGTTATTTTATCATCTTCTTTAATAATTTGTGCCGAAACATGAACACTTTCTCCATAAACAGTTTCCTTTTCAAAGGTTACCTTTATTGAATTAAGTTCATAATCTTGAATTATTTCAATTGGTACAGATTCTATAGCCCATTCCATATACTTAACATTATTTACATGTCCATTAGAATCAATATCACTATATCTTATATTAAATTCTTTAAAATAATCTTCGTTTGTAAGATCTCTAGCTTCATCCATTTCAACTTTTTTAGGCAATTGAACTCCCTTGCTATACAATTCAATCTTGTCTTGAGATATTCTCGCAGCCCTTCTTTTCTTTATATCTATAAGGAAAAATAGTGCTGTAGCTTCTACTAATATATTTCCCTCTTCATCTGTAATTTCATATCCTCTATATGCATAGAATCTATTAAAACCTGTTGCAGCTGTAGTTACTGTAACGACATCCCTATACTTTGGATATTTATTAACTTTTATATCATATTTAAAAAACACCCATGCAAAATTTTGCTCTGTCAAACAATCTATAGTTTCTCCTAATGATTCAGATTGCGAATTTCCAACATCACATAAAAAATTAACTATAGAAGCTAATTTGCACTTAAGATTACAATCAACATCATAATAATTTATTTCATACTTTTTACTAAAACTAATTTCCTTATTAACCATAACTTCACTCCTCTACATATATATTTTATCATAAATAAAACTAATATTAATAAAAATTTATATAAAAAAAGCACCCTCTAAAATAGGGTACTTTTCATCAAAAAAACTATTTATTTAATGCTTCTAATAATTTTTCTAAATCAATTCCATGTACTTGTGAGGCTTCTTCTATTGTTTCTGCTTGAGCTGATGGGCATCCAACACATCCCATTCCAAATTCCATTAATATAGCAGCTTTTGTAGCGTCTTTATTAACTACTTCACCAATTGTCATATCTTTAGTAATCATAAATTTTACCTCCTAAATTTCTGATATTTTTATAGTTTGATCTCTTTTTGGTCCAACAGATACAAATGCTATTTTTGTGTCTGTAAATTTAGATATTAAATCTAAATATTTCTTTGCATTTTCAGGTAATTCATCATAGCTTCTTGCATTTGCTACTGATGCATCCCATCCATCAAATTCTTCATAGACTGGTTCACATTTAGCTAAATCTTCTAGGCTTGCAGGGAAATAATCTATAATTTCTCCGTTAAACTTGTAACCTACACATACCTTTATTTTATCAAGACCAGCAAGAGTATCTATTTTAGTTACAGCAAGTGATGTCAAACCACAAACTCTTGCTGTAGTTTTTAATATAACTAAATCTAGCCATCCACATCTTCTTGATCTTCCTGTTGTAACACCATACTCATGACCATTTTCTCTAATCCAATCTCCTGTTTCATCAAGTAATTCTGTAGGGAATGGGCCTTTTCCAACTCTTGTTGTATATGCCTTACATATACCAATAGCATTAGTTATCATATTAGGTCCTATTCCAACACCATTACTAACTCCACCAGCAATTGTATTAGATGAAGTAACATATGGATATGTTCCATAGTCTATATCAAGTAGCATTCCCTGAGCACCTTCAAATAATACATTTTTATCTGCTTTTATTGAATCGAATACTTTTACTGATGTATCTTTAACAAAAGGTCTAATTTTCTTAGCATATTCTTTATAGTCCTTTAATATTTTTTCTACATCTAAAGCTTCTCCACCTAAAATTTTTGTAATATATGCATTTTTAGCTTCAATGTTTTGTCTTAATTTTTCTTCAAAAACATTTTCGTGAAGTAAATCACAAATTCTAATTCCTGATCTTTCTATCTTATCTGTATAGCATGGTCCTATTCCTTTACCTGTAGTACCAATGTCATTTTTTCCTCTAGCTTTTTCTTTTAATTTATCTAATACTTTATGATATGGCATAATTAAATGTGCTCTATCGCTTATTATAAGTTTTTCTGGTGTAACACTAACTCCAAGTCCTTGTAAATAATCTATTTCCTCAAATAAAGCTTGTGGATCTACTACAACACCATTTCCAATTACATTTAACTTTTCATCATATAATATACCAGAAGGTATTAAATGAAGCTTATATTGTTTGTCTCCAACTTCTACAGTATGACCTGCATTATTACCTCCTTGGAATCTAACAACAACATCTGCTTCTTCTGCAAGATAATCTGTCATTTTTCCTTTTCCTTCATCGCCCCATTGAGCTCCTAAAACAATAAATGCTGACATATCTTATCCTCCTTATGTATTCTCCATATTTCATAGTAGCAAAGTAATTCATATAAATCAACCTTAACACGAATATTTTTTTGCAAATTAATAAAATAATTCGTATAATAATTGTATTACTAATTATCTAAGGAGTGTTTTTATGAACATATATGAAGAATCATTAAAATTCCATGAAGACTTAAAAGGTAAACTAGAAATAAAATCAAGAGCTACTATAAAAAATTCAAAAGATTTAAGCCTTGCATATACTCCAGGTGTAGCAGAGCCTTGTAGAGAAATACATAAAGATCCTTCAAAAGCCTACATTTATACAAGAAAATGGAATACAGTTGCTGTAATATCAGATGGAACAGCTGTTCTTGGTCTTGGAGATATTGGACCACTTGCTTCTTTACCTGTTATGGAAGGTAAAGCTGTTTTATTTAAAGAATTTGCTGATGTTGATGCATTTCCATTAGTAGTTGACACAAAAGATGTAGACGAAATAGTAGATACTATAGCAAGAATTTCTCCATCACTTGGTGGAATAAACTTAGAAGATATTTCTGCGCCAAGATGTTTCGAAGTAGAAAGAAGATTAAAAGAAAGATTAGATATACCAGTATTTCATGATGATCAACATGGTACTGCTGTTGTTGTTTTGTCTGGAATAATAAATGCACTTAAAGTTGTAAAAAAAGAGTTAAAGAATTTAAAAATAGTTATAAATGGTTCTGGTTCTGCTGGAACAGCCATTTGCAAATTACTTTTAGCTTCAGGAGTTAAAAATATAGTAATGTGTGATATTAATGGCGTAATTCATGAAGGTGGTCAATTACCTAATGATAATTTAAAAGAACTTGCAAAGATAACCAATCCTAATAAAGAAACTGGTCTTTTAAAAGATGCTATAAAAGGTGCTGATGTGTTTATAGGAGTATCTGCTCCAAATATTGTTTCAAAAGAAATGGTAGCTTCAATGAACAAAGATGCAATTCTTTTTGCAATGGCAAATCCAACTCCAGAAATATTTCCAGAAGATGCATTAGAAGCAGGAGCTAAAGTTGTAGGAACAGGTCGTTCTGACTATCCTAATCAAATAAATAATGTTTTAGCCTTTCCTGGAATTTTTAGAGGTGCACTTGATTGCAGAGCATCTGAAATAAATGAAGAAATGAAAGTAGCAGCAGCTTATGCAATAGCAAATTCTATTGATGATAAAGATATTACATCTGAAAATATAATTCCAAAAGCATTTGATTTAAATGTTCAAAAAAATGTTGCAAAAGCTGTTAAAGAAGCTGCAATAAAAAGTGGTGTTAATAGAATCTAATAACTATAAAAAAACATTTTCGAGATAAAACTCGAAAATGTTTTTTTATTATTCCATAGCTTTTGATTTTTCAGCACACTTAACAACAGCTTCTATCGCTGCATTTCTAAATCCTTCCTTTTCAAGAGCTAATACTGCATCTATTGTTGTTCCTGCAGGAGAACAAACCATATCTTTAAGTTCTGCTGGATGCTTTCCTGTATCTAAAACCATCTTAGCTGATCCAAGAACACTTTGAGCTGCCATAGTGTATGCTTTTGCTCTTGTAATACCAAGCTTAACAGCTGCATCAGCCATAGCTTCTATAAATACAAATACATATGCTGGTGAAGAACCACAAAGAGCAGTAAATGCATGAAAATCCTTTTCTGCTAATTCTACACATTCACCAAAACTATTAAATATGTTTTTTACATATTCAAATTGCTCAGAAGTAACATTTTCATTTGGGCAAACAGCAGACATAGCTTCTCCAACAAGTGCAGGAGTATTAGGCATTGTTCTTACAATCTTATACCCTTCTCCAAGCCAGTATTCCATATTTTTTATAGTTATACCAGCAGCTATTGTTATAATAAGTTTATCAGTTTTTAATTCTTCTTTTATTTCTTCAATTACATCCTTATACATATATGGCTTTATTGCAAGAATTATAACATCTGATTTTTTAGCTACTTCTTTATTATCTAATGTGACTTCCACATTAAATTGTTCTTTAACCTTTTTTAATGAAGATTCTGTATGAGTTGATACTATAATGTCTTCAGCATTCTTAAATCCTGATTTAATTAAGCCACCTACCATAGCACTACCCATATTTCCGCAACCTATAAATCCTATTTTTTCACTCATTTCTTATTCCCCCAATTTATTAACATTAATTAATCATATTGTACTACATCGAGATTTCCAAATTTACTTAACGCACCAATAAATGCCATCTTAACTGTTCCCACTGGGCCATTTCTTTGCTTAGCCAATATACATTCTGCTATATTTTTATCTTCAGTTTCTTTATTGTAATATTCATCTCTATATAAGAACATAACAATATCAGCATCTTGTTCTATTGATCCAGATTCTCTAAGATCTGAAAGCATAGGCCTATGATCAGCTCTTTGCTCTGGAGCACGAGAAAGCTGTGATAGAGCAATTACAGGGCATTCCATTTCTTTTGCTAATGCCTTAATAGATCTTGATATTTCAGAAACTTCCTGTTGTCTACTTTCTGAATTACTTCCAGACATTAATTGAAGATAGTCAATAAGTATTAAATCAATACCATATTCCATCTTTATTCTTCTGCATTTAGACCTCATTTCCATTACTGTAACTCCAGCAGTATCATCTATATATATCTTAGCTTTAGATAATGGTCCTGTTGCTCTAGCTATATTTTCCCAATCCTTATCTTCCAATGCACCTGTTCTAAGTTTTAACATATCAACATTAGCTTCTGAACATAGAAGCTTATATGCAAGCTGCTCCTTTGACATTTCAAGAGAAAATATAACAACACTTTTTCCTTCTCTAAGAGCAGCATGCTCTGCAATATTTAATGCAAAGGTAGTTTTTCCCATAGAAGGTCTTGCTGCAATAAGAACCATATCACCTTTTTGAAATCCAGAAGTTTTAGCATCTAAATCAGTTATTCCAGATCCTATTCCTGTTATCTCACCTTTATTATTGTAAAGTCTTTCAATTTCTAAGAAACCTCTCTCAAGAACATCCTTTAATGGCTCAAAATCATTATTAGTCCTATTTTCAGATATATCAAATATCTTTTTTTCTGCTGAATCAAGCACGTCCTGTACTTCAGTTTGTTTGTTATAACTGTCTTCTATTATTTTTGTTGAAGCTTTAATAAGTTTTCTAAGTATCGATTTCTGTTCTACTATTTCTATGTATGATGATAAATTTGCTGTAGTAAGAACTGAAGAGCTTACTTCTGTAATATAAGCAACCCCTCCAGCTTTTTCTAACATATCAGTTGACTTTAAATATTCTAAAAGTGTTACAAGATCTACAGCCATATCATTTTTTAACATTTCAAATATAGCTCTATAAATAATCTTGTGACCATCCCTATAGAAATCCTCTTCTTTTAATTTTTCTGCCACCTTCACTATAGCATTTTTATCTATAATCATAGCACCTATTATAGATTGTTCTGCTTCAATACTATGTGGCAAACTTCTCATTGCTGAAGCATCCAATTAAATAACCACCTTTCTATTCAAATAAAATAGTTATTAATTCTTCGATATTTTCAACTGTTTTTACCTCTATATCAGTTAAATTTTCAGGTATATCTTTTTCGTTATCTTTAGGAATTAACACAAGCTTTATTCCTTTTCTTCTAGCTCCATATATCTTTTCAAAAATTCCACCTACTGGTTTAACCTTTCCTCTTAAAGATATCTCTCCTGTTACTGCTGCATCTTGCCTAATTGGTTTATTTAATAATGCACTCATTATACATAAAGTTATTGCAGCCCCTGCCGAAGGACCATCTATATTACCGCCACCAATTACATTAACATGAATATCATAGTCTTTTATATCTTTATCTGTAATTTTTCTTATAACTGATGCTGCATTATACACTGAATCCTTAGCCATTGAACCAGCTGTATCATTAAATCTTACAGTTCCATTGCCTTTTTTCTTTGCAGGAAATACTGCTGCTTCTATTTCTATAGTAGATCCTAAAAATCCACTTACACCTAAGCCATATATATGACCTATTTCCTTTTTACCATCATTATCTAAAAGTTCATAAGGAGTATACCTTCCTATTGATACAACTTGTTCTACATCCTTAAGTTTTATGGTTACATTTTTTGATGATTCCATATCTTTATTGCTGTATAAATTAAATCCATATGCATCAGTTAATATATTAACAGCTTTTCTACCTTCAATTGTAAATTGACTTATATATTCAGCCACGCCCTCTTCAAGCTTTACATTTAGCTTTTCAGCTGCATTAATTACAATCTTTTGTATGTCATTAACTGATAATGGCTCAAAATATACTTCTGTACATCTAGACCTTAATGCTGGATTTATATCTTTAGGTTCTTTGGTTGTAGCACCTATTAATACAAAATCAGCAGGAGCTCCCTTATCAAATAAATATTTTATATATTTAGGTATGTTTTCATCATCTGGATCATAATATGATGATGAAAACTCAACTCTTTTGTCTTCTAGTACTTTAAGTAACTTATTTTGAAGAATAGTATCAAGTTCGCCAATTTCATCAATAAATAGTATTCCTCCATGAGCTTCTGTTACTAATCCTGGTTTTGGTTCTGGCACTCCCATTTCAGCTAAATCCCTTTTACTTCCTTGATAAATTGGATCATGAACTGAACCTAAAAGTGGATTGGTAATTTCTCTTGGATCCCAACGTAGTGTAGTTCCATCTACCTCAACAAATTTAGAAGTTTCATCAAAAGGAGTAAATTTAAGTTTTCTTGACTCTTCTAAAGCTATTCTAGCAGCTGTAGTTTTACCAACTCCAGGTGGACCATATAAAATTATATGTTGTGGATATGGAGATGATAATTTTGATAATAGGGACTTAATAGCTCTTTCCTGCCCCACTATTTCATCTAAAGATTCGGGTCTTATAAAGCTCATAATGTTTTTACTTGTAACCTTATTATCTAACTTTACAAGTTCATTATATTTCTTTTTAGTCTTTTTATTTTCACTACCCTTTTGTTTCTTTATTACAGAAAGTCTTACTTCATCTATATATTTTTCTTGTTTTTCTACTATAGATTGCTCTACTTTTGCTTCTATATCATTTTGTACATATCTACGTGCCAATTCATCAGCTATATAGTCTATTGTATTTTCTAATACACTATCTATTTCTTCCTCTTTAGGTACTGTCTTTATGCCTTTACCATCAGATGCAATCATATTAAGTGCATATACTTTTTCACACATATTTTTAGACTTGATATATTTTTGTAATTTAAATTTTACCGTTCTTGCACGTATAGCACCTTGATCCAATATATTCTCCATTATTTCATACAATACATTGATTTGTGCCTCTATTGGTAAATCTCCATTTAAAACATCTTGCAAGAAGTCCATTTTCTCATGAAATTTCAACAAATATTCCTCCTCTACTCAGAAACAACAAACACCTTCATCTTTGTTGATACTTCTGGATATAATTTAACTTCTATCTCATAGCCTCCAGCCACTTTTATTGTGTCCATAACTATTTTCTTTTTATCTATTTCAACTCCATATTCTTTTTTTATTAATGCAGCTACATCTTTGCTTGTAATAGCTCCAAAAAGTTTTCCACCTTCACCTGTTTTTGAAGTAATTTTTATTTCTTTTCCTTTTAATTCTTTAGCAAGCTTTTGTGCAGCTTCCATTTCTTCTAATTTCTTTTTTCTTTCATTTGCTATTTTATTATTTAAAATATGAAGATTTGCATCAGTTGCTTCTTCTGCTAATTTTCTAGGAAACAAGAAATTTCTAGCATATCCATCTGACGCATTAATTACCTCGCCCTTTTTTCCTATCTTTTTAACATCTTGTAATAAAATTACCTTCATAATTATTCACCTATCCTTATATATTTTTTTATAGCTTCTTTTAATTGTACTATAACTTCATCTATTGTGCTATCATATACTTTTGCTCCGGCGATATTCATATGTCCTCCTCCACCCAAAGCTTCTAAGACTACCTGAACATTAATATCACCAGTAGATCTACCACTAATAGTAACATCATTTCCTATATTAGCCAGAACAAAACTTGCATCAATTCCAGATATATTAACAAGTTCATCTGCTGCCTTTGCTATAATAACAGTATCAATCTTTTTGTTTTTAGCAGTTGCTATAGCTATTTTAGTTTTC
Source organism: Clostridium sp. HCP1S3_C6 (assembly GCF_052066735.1). Classification (NCBI taxonomy): domain Bacteria; kingdom Bacillati; phylum Bacillota; class Clostridia; order Eubacteriales; family Clostridiaceae; genus Clostridium; species Clostridium sp. HCP1S3_C6. Next base: position 4,749 of record NZ_JBQHRN010000029.1, on the reverse strand, counting down.
TTATCCACTTGTGCAGATTTTATTATATCCGCAATTAAAAGATAATCTTCTAAATTATCTGTAAACATCTTTTTCACTTCAATGGTATCAGCACCTATATCTCTTAAAAATGAAGCTGCTTCAAATGTTCTCACACCAGTTTTAAAAGTAAAATTCTTGGTATCCATATAAATACCAGCAAGAAGCCCTTCAGCATCAACTTGAGGTATTATAGGTTTTTTTAATATATATTGAATAATTTCTGTTATCATTTCTGATGTAGATGATGCAAAAACCTCTATATAACTAAGTATTGCTCCTTCTATTATATTAGGGCTCCTTCTATGATGGTCTATAATTACTTTCTTTTTGGCACTATTAACAATGCTCAAATCACTTACATAGCTCTTATTATGCACATCAACAATAATAAGTAACGTATCATCATCTAATTCTTCTTTAGCTTTTCTTAATGAAATAAATCTTTTCTTATATGTATCAATTTTTTCTAATTTATTTAAATAATATTTTATAGGATTAGTATCGTCCTTCAAAATTATATTACACTTTTTTCCCAACTTTTCTACAACTGTTGAAAGTGCAACTGCAGAACCAAAGCAATCCATATCAGGATTTTTATGTCCTATTATGTATACTTTACTACTTTCATAAATAAGCTCTTCTAAGGCATTTGATACAACTCTTGCTCTAACCTTTGTTCTCTTTTCTATTTCTTTTGTATTACCGCCAAAGAACTTAATATCATCATTATTCTTAACTACTACTTGATCTCCGCCTCTTCCTAATGCTAATTCCTTTGCTAGTTTTGCAAAGGAACTATTTTCTTGCGGTGTAGCTCCACCTCTGCCTATACCTATACTTAATGTAGGTTCTAATTTATTTCCTTTATGAATATTTGATATTACATCTAATATTGGAAACCCATCTTTGATTTGTTCATCTATATATTTATCTTGAGCTGTTAATACATATTTGCTACTATCATATTTTTTTATCATAGCCTTTATATCTTGAGCATATAAATATATATTTTTTTCTATATCTGCAATTAATAATGGTCTAATATCTTCATCTAAGTTTTCAATTATATCATTATAATTGTCTATCTCTAATAAAATTACACTTTCCTTATCATTACCACATTTTAGAAGATCTGATACATCATTTAAATATATTACTCCAAATACTTCTTTATTTATACTTATAGAATTTCCTTGTATATCATAAATTCTATTTTTATATCTTACTCTTTGATTAGAAGGTACTTTCGATGCTGTTATTATTCTTTCTAAATCAATTCCTTTTATTACTGATCCAATATTTTTACCTATTATATTTTCTCTTTCTAAAGAATTAAATCTATTATTTTTCCATAATATCTCGCCATTTTCTTTTACAACTATTATAGGCAAAATAATATTATTAATATTATCGTATATACCTTTATTAATACTACTACTTATTACACAATTTTCATTGTCCTGTTTATGTAATTTACATATAATACATATATTATCTATAAGTACTATAAAGAACATAATTAAATTCAAATATCCTAAGTTATAATAGTAGAAAACTATAGAAAAGAAACTTAAGCATATAGCTTCTAAGCATATTCTAATTATTTTTGATTTATTCATAACTAGCCTCCTAGCTTAGTCCATTCTATTACCAACATATTTTTTTAACTTACTTAAGCTTTTACCGTTTCTTTCTTCTTCATCTTCTGCTTTTATTCCCATTTCTAATTTGTCCTTCATAACTCTATCTATTTCACTAAATGAATACCCTAACTTATCTCCTAATACATAAAGTATTGTAATAGCACTTGATAAGCAATCTAATATAGCATCCTTTGCAATATTATTTCCTTTTGTAAGTAATCTAAAGAATTCCCCTATCACACAAATTAGTTGAGCTTTTAAATTTTCTATAATTTTAACATTTGCCATTATGTTTAATTCTCTATGCTTCATAAATGTTCTTGCTCCTCATTTAATTATAGCCATATTATATTCATATCTCACTTTTAAATATTATATCCCTTATGTATATTTTAATTATTTTTTAAACTTATTGCAATAGATTTTACATTTTTTGTAATTATTGTTATATAAAAATTAGCCCTTGCCAAATAATGACAAGGGCTAAATTTTTATTACTCTGTTGTGAATGGTAATAATGCAATATTTCTTGATCTCTTTATTGCTGTTGTTAATTGTCTTTGGTGCTTAGCACATGTTCCAGAAATTCTTCTTGGAAGAATCTTTCCTCTTTCTGTAACATACTTTCTTAATCTAGCAACATCTTTATAATCTATACTTTCAGCTTTTTCTGAACAAAAAGCACAAACTTTTTTCTTAGATCTTCTCATTTTACCATTAGGTCTTCTGTTGTTGTTTCCTTCTCTCATTTTTACTTTCCTCCTTACCTAGAAATTTAAAATGGCATATCTCCATCATCTACAGGAGTTATGTCGTCTCCAAAGCCCGCTCCACCAAATGAATCACTATTATTTGATGTAGGAGCCGAATAATCTGAATTTGAACCTGAGCTATCTTTAGATCCGATGAATTCAAAACTATCTACTGCAACATCAGTAGTATATCTTTTAGTACCATCTTGAGCATCATAGCTTCCTGTTCTAATACTTCCAGTTAAAGCTATTTGTCTGCCTTTAGATAAATACTGTGATATAGTTTCTGCTGTTTTACCAAATGCAACGCAATTAATAAAATCAGTTTCATCTCTCTTAAATTGCCTGTTAACTGCAACTGTAAATCTACTTACAGCTGTACCACTGCCTGCTGCAAATCTTAATTCTGGATCTCTTGTAAGTCTTCCTATTAGAACAACTTTATTCATTACAATCCCTCCAAATAATTAAGCTTCTTCTTTAACAATGATATGTCTGATAACAGTATCAGTAATTCTGAAAATTCTATCTAATTCTCTTGGTAATTCAGGATTAGCTGAGAAGTTTACTAAAGTATAATATCCTTCAGTATTTTTTTCGATTTCGTAAGCAAGCTTTCTCTTACCCCAAAAATCTACATTTTCAACTGTTCCTCCACCATTTTCTATTACACCCTTAAACTTTTCGATGTTAGCTTTTACAGCTTCTTCTTCTAAAGATGGGTTTAATATGAATATAGTTTCATACTTTCTCATTTTACTACACCTCCTCTTGGACTTTACGGCTGTGCTATACACAGCAAGGATTTCAGTTATTAATTTTATCATGCATTATTTATTTTTGCAAGTTTTATAAAAGTAAAAAAATGTTTCACGTGAAACATTTTTTATAGAAACAATTTAATAATTATTTATTTTCAGGGTCTATTTTCTTTTTTGCCAGTTTAACAAATTTTGATCTTGGAATCATAACTATTCTACCACATCCAATGCACTTAATTTTAATATCAGCTCCAACCCTTATTACTTCAAAATTGTGTTCACCACATGGATGTTGCTTTTTCATTTGAATAATATCACCTAATTCAAAATTATCAACCATTTTTACAGCCTCCATTTACTATTTGTACTTTTCTATATGGAATCTCAATATTTTCCTCATCTAATTTTAATTTAATTGCTTTTCTAAGTTCATTTTCCATTGCCCATTGCTTTAAAGGCTTACTTTTCCCCATAACTCTTATAGTTACACCATCCTGCGCTAAATCAGTTACCCCAAAAACAACAATTGGCTCTACAACATCTTCATTTTCCTCTTCAAATTTGTTGCATACTTTTTTTATAATATTTATGACATTATCTAAATTTTCTTCATATGCCACTTGCACATCTACTATAAATCTAATATTTCCCTTTGAATGATTAGTAACTTCTAATATAGATCCATTAGGTATTAAATGGATATCTCCAGAAAAATCTTTTATTTCAGTAGTTCTAATACCTATTGACTCTACTATACCAGAATATTTCCCTATGGTTACATAATCTCCAACTCCATATTGATCTTCAAATAAAATAAAAATACCATTTATTATATCCTTAACTAGGCTCTGAGTGCCAAACCCTACAGCAACACCGCCTACTCCAGCAAGTGCTACAGATACTCCATTAAATATATCTGAAAGCATAATAGTAATCCCTACAAAATATGTTAAATACTTCACTGCACTTTTAAGCACAGCACCAATAGTTTTTGCTTTTTGCGGTTGCAAAGAAAATCTAGCATTGCTTTTTATTTGTCTTTGGACGAACTTTTCTATAGTTCTATTGGATAATTTAATAACAATAAGCATTATTATGAAAATTAATATTATTTTAAATCCCTTTTGAGCAATAACATCAATTTGATTTAACAAAAAGCTTGCTATTTTGCTTAATAAATCATCTTTCACCATCTTTTATCCTTTCAAAATCCTATTTTACTATTTCAAAACCTTTTTGCGTTTTTTTATAAATATTTTTATATTCTACTAATTTATTATTTATAATTTGCTCAATTTCATCATACTTAGTAAATCTAGTACAAATACCACAACTTTGAGTTATTGATGTTGGTGTGGGCATTATCTTAAAATCAAAGTTATGTTCATTTAAAACTTTTTCTGATGACATAGCATCATATGTATTTTTATAAACAATAATGTAATATTCCATAAACCAAAGTCTGCTACTTAAAATGTAATCAAATATAAACATTTTAAGAATTTTACTGTTTCAATGTATCTGCTTTTGTTATAAAAACTACTTGCATTTGATATGATACTCCACAGTCGT
>NZ_JBQHRN010000028.1:0-30344 GCF_052066735.1 Clostridium sp. HCP1S3_C6 | reverse complement strand
GCAAATTCTTTTGGTTTATAATTTTTACTCAAATATAATCACCCCTAAATATATTATATTACATTTGATTATATTTGAATATATTTTTAATAACTATTAATAATCTCCTTATAAAAAGTGTAACAAATATAATATATCACAATTTGTTTTTTTAGACTATAATTATAAGTGATTATATTAATTAATATTTATATTATAAAAAGATTTAGGAGAAGTTTTATGGAAAAAGTGAATGTTTATGATTTTGATAACACTATATACCATGGAGAAAGTGCCATTGATTTTTTTCTATTTTGTTTAAGAAAAGATATAAAATGGTGTGTTTATTTACCTAAAATTGCAGTGGCACTTATAAAATATAAGTTTGGATTAATTAAGATTGATGATGTATTTGATGATTATAGTAAGCTTCTTGAAAAGTTTATTTTAGATGTAGGAAATATGGATAAGCTTATAATTGAATTTTGGGATAAACATGAGAAAAATATAAAAAAATTTTATTATAAAAATCATAAGGATAATGATATAGTAATTTCTGCTTCAGCTAATTTTTTACTTGATGAAATATGCAAAAGATTAAATATAAAGCATTACATAGGATCTGATATAGATAAAGTTACAGGTAAAATTAATTATTTATGTTATCGAGAAAATAAGAAAAAAATATTTTTCAGTAAATATAAAAATAAGCAAATTATTAATTTTTATACTGATTCCTGGAATGATTTATATATGATGAGCATCGCTGAAAATTCTTATTTTGTTAAAGGAAGTAACATAACCAAAATAGACAATAAAAAAATACAGAAAAAGTTATTATAATGTTTACAAAAAGTAAACTTATAATAACTTTTTTTATAGTATAATTCAGATATTAAGTGGTAAAAATAGTTGTATTGAGGTGTATATTATGGAGAATAATTGTGTAGAAATTAACAAATTTGATTTATATATTAATTTATACGATAGTAATTTTTTGACATACGTTAAACATAAATTAAATTTTAATCCATTATATAATAATGATATATGTAAATATTTAAATATAAGTTTTAACAATGAGACAAATCATTTGTATAAAAGAGATGTTATAAATGGTTTTTATAATAAGTTTTTAGGTTACTTAAAAGTAGATAATAAAGAAAAAAATAATGAAAATGAATATAACAAAGATTTTGAAAGAGAAATTTTTGATATGTATAAAGTTTTTAAAAAGACTTTTTTTAAGGAAGATAATAGCAAAATAAAATTTTTGGATAATTCTAGTGATATGTTTATTTTAGAAAATGAAGCAGTCATGGCTATTATAGGTGTTTTTATGAAAATTTTTAGCGTGAAATTATCTGATAGTAATACATTATCTGAAGAAAAGGATTATTTTGAATGGCTTTATTCTTGTTCAATTTATGGCAAAAAAGTTCTTAAAGAGGATATTGAGCTTTCTGCATATTATAGGAAAATAAAATATGAATTACAAAATCTAGAAAAGGATTTTCTAGTATTTTGTACCTATTTATCAGAAAATAATATTAATTATGATGATAAATTATCTAAGGAAGGATTTTATAAAGATAAGGAAAAGTTATATAAATATTTGTCTAAGTTTGGAAGAGAAAGAATTGATAATATAAATATAGATTTTGAACTTGAAAATAATGACATAGATTATGAATGGCTTATGCTTAAAATTAATACAGTAAGCTTTTCTATTAATGACATATTATTATCTATTATTGATACATCAATATTTAAAAATACTCTTTTATTGAAGGAAGATGTAAAAAATACATTAATAAGGTATTTTGACGAATTTACAAAAAGGAGATATGGAAATATATCAGGATTTGTTTATTATATGAGTATTAAGGAAGATTTTTTTAGTAAACACTTGTTGTCTATTTATAGATATGAAAAAAAATAAAGAATATACAATTTTATTATAATGCCCTAGATACTAATGGTAAAATGAAAATGTTGATAATATACCAAAAATGGTGTATATTACTAAAGTATAAATAATATAACAGGGGGCTTATAATGAAGTGTATAAAATGTAATAATGAGATTAATACTTCACAAAGATTTTGCAAGTTTTGTGGTACACCAATATCAGAAAGTTTGAAAGCCAATAATAACAATCAAAATCAAAACAATAATAAAGTAGAAAATGATAAATCAAATAATGGGTTTGCTAATATGGCAGATACAGGTGTGATAAATACAAATATTAACACAAAATCGCAAAATCAAAGTTTTGATTTAAATAACAAAAATTCAACCGGAAATAATTTGAATTTGAACAAGGGGAATAACTTAGATAATACTATTGCATATAATAATGAAAATACTATTGCATATAGTAATTTAGATGTAGGTGCAAATGTAAAGGTAAATGTAAATGGTAGTACCAATATTAGTGGTATGCCAAATATGAATAGCAATTTTAATATGCAAAATACAAATAATATTCCAAATCCAAACAACAATCAAAACATGAACAATTATTCAAATATGAATAATAATTTTAATAATCCATATATGAATCAAGGACAAGTAAATGGAAATGTTTATAGTGGCTTTAATAATAAAAATAATACTGCTAAAAACAAAAGACTTGGAATAATTATTGGTTCTTGTATAGGCGCAGCAATATTATTAATTATTGTAGGTGGAATATTATACAATGCTTTATCTGGAAAAGCTTTATCTGAAGATAAAATAAGAGAATCATTAGTAGGTGAAGAGGTATATTTATTAGGTAATGATGTTGAAATTTCTGAGAATAATATGAAGAAAGTGGAGGTTTTGGACAGAAAGACCAAAAAGAAGAGTAGTGATCAAGTAAAGGTGGAAATAACACTTGAAAATGGTGATACAACATTTGTTTTTGATGCAACTGCTCAGTATTATTATTTTAAAGATGAAGGATGGAAATTATCAGGAGCAATACAAGATAATGTAAAAGATATAAAAACAGATAAGGATTTTAATAAGTTAATAAAAGAAAATATACAAGAAGATGAAACAATTTATTCTGATACTACTAGATTAAATACATCATCATTGACAGAAGTAACTGGTGCACAACTTCAAGTTAACGAAAATTCATATTCATATAAGGTTAATGCAACTGCAGAATTTTCAAATGGTGTGTATGCAGCTTCTGGAGATATAGAAGCAAGTATTGATTATGAATGGGATAATGACACTTGGGAAATCGTATATTCTAAATTATCTTTAAATGGCAATACAACAAAGAATGATAGTGTAGATGAAGAACAATTAAAGAAGTCATTAGAAAGTTATTTATCATCTGGATATGTTTCATATGAGAAGAAATATGTAATTGGTACTAGAGAAGTATCTGCCAATACATCAGTTACAGGAGATTTTGTTACTAGTCTTAATATAAACAAATATGTTATGAATGATTCTAGCAATTTAATTGTTGCAGAGGTAACAGGTACAATATCAGAAGGAATTATAAAAAACGTTGAATTCCAAGGTAATGTTTCTGTTCCACTTAATATAACAAAAGATGCCGATTCTGATGCTAAATTAAATATAGTTTCAGGAACTGTAGAAGGACCATCAGAAGAAGATGTACAATCACTTTTAATAGATAAAAGGTTTGATGGAAACAAAATAGATATAACTACAGCTTCATCTTTTAAGGAAACAAAAAGAAATGAAGATGGAGTAATGAATAAAATATTACATGGAACTTTAACAGTTAATGGGCAACCAGTAGAAGTTCAAGTAGAAATGACATTAACTTCAGATTATAATGGAAATATACAATGGAAAGTATATGACATTGATAAAAAAGGATCATATTCTTATATAGAATTTTAAGTGTGCTTAAAAAAATTAACTTTTATGTGAAAAATACTTGAAAAAAAGTGGTTTATACTATATTATATTAATATAAGAAGAAAGTTTTTTTACAAATGTTAAGTTAATATAAGAAACGCAATGAGGCGTATCACAAATTAAGTTTTGTTGATGCGCCTTTTTTTATTATAAATTTAAAATCTTAAATTAACTTATTACATTAAGGAGGAAAATATTATGGATAAGATTGATTTGAAATTAATAAAATTATTACAAGAAAATGCTAGATACCCATTAAAGCATTTAGCTGAGCAAGTATATTTATCAACTCCAGCTGTATCGTCTAGAATAGAAAAATTAGAACAAGCTGGTGTTATTCAAGGATATAGTGTAAAAGTAAATAAATTAAAGCTTGGATTTAATATTACTGCATTTATTAATTTAGAAGTAGATCCTAAAGAAAAGAGTGTTTTTTATCCATTTATAAATAATTGTCCTAATGTTTTAGAATGTAATTGTGTAACAGGTAAATATTCAATGTTATTAAAGGTTACATTCCATACAACTATGGAACTTGATTCATTTATAGGTAAGCTTCAAAAGTTTGGAAATACTGAAACACAAATAGTTTTTTCAACAGCTGTTGAAAATAGAGGAATAGAGCCAATGGCAGATGATATAACTGCATAATTAGGTTATAATTTTATTTTAAATTAGTATTTTATAGAAAGTGAAGTTTTATGTTTTACATAAAATTTCATTTTTTTATATGAAATAAATTAATACTAATGTATAATAGGTATATATTCTAATTCAATTATGTTGATATATATGAATATATTTACAATCGAGCAAATACTTAAAGGAAGGGGGAATTTACTGGAAAGATTTTAAACTTTCAGTAATATATTATGGATAATAATAATGGTATTAATAGTGGAGATGCAAATAATAATTTTAATGGATTTAATAATGATGGTAACAATATAGGTAATTCTAATAATGAAGGTTATAATGCAAATAATAATTTTGGTATTGCAAACAATCAAAATGTAAATCCTAATAACATGAGATATAATAATGAAGGATATAATAACTTTACTAAAGAACCATTCTATAATCAGGGAAATTTTAATGGTAATGGTGGGAATAATAATGGGAATTTTATTTTATCAAAATATGATATAAAAAGACTTAGACATAGTGCAGAAATGCCTTTGTATAGGGCTTTACAAGTAATAAATGTTTTATTTATAGTTGCAGTTATAGTAGTATTTTGTTTGTCATTTACAGATAATGTTAAAAAAATACAAAAGACATATACAGAAACAGTAGAAAGTTATAACAATGATGAACAAATTGATACTGATAAAGTACAAGAAGAAATACCTACAAATGTGCAACTGCTAGTAACAATAATATTTATAGTGCCTTATTTACTATTTGCTTTAGCATATGCATATGCACAGGTTAGAGCAAGATCAGTAAAGATCACACCAAATCAATTTCCTGAAATATATAACCTTATTAATGAATATGCATACAGATTTAATATGCCTGTTCCAGAGGCATATATAGTTCAAGAAAATGGAATATTAAATGCTTTTTCATCTTTTGTTGTTAGAAAAAAATATATTCAGATAAATGCAGATCTTTTTGAAGTTGCATATAGAGAATATGGAGATATTGGTTCTATTGGATTTGTTATTGCTCATGAAATGGCTCATATTAAGCTTGGTCATGCATCTCTTCCATATCAATTATGGATTCTTTGGGGTGGAATAGTTCCATTTCTTGGTCAGGCTGCTTCAAGAACAAGAGAATTTAGTTGCGATAGACTTGCACAAGTAGTATCGGGAAATGATGGAATAGAAGCCATGATGGCATTAACTGTAGGTAAGCATTTATATAAAAATGTTAATGTACAAGATTATATAAATGAATCTGTTAAAGTAGATGGATTCTTTGTTGGAATTTATAATTTACTTTCTACACATCCAATATTACCAAAAAGAATTAAGGCTTTAGTTATTAAAGATAGGTCAGGAGATTTATTTTAAAAATAGAAAGTACTAGTGAGGTAATTTTATGAAGAAACAAAATTTTAATTTTATATCAAAAAATGGGGCTAACAAAGAATTAGATTTAAGCAAACTTGCAAATAATGAAAAATTAACTAAGGCAATAAAAAAATTTTTTGAAAAGCCTGCAAGAGAAACAGAAAAAGTATTTATTAAGGAGATATTAAATGCTAATTATCTTATACCTGTTAAGTTTGAAGGACATGTAAAAGATGGAATTATGCAAGAAGGAAGTCAAATTTCCTTTGTTTATATAAAAGATATAAATGGCAAAAAATTTAGCCCTATATTTACAAGTTATGAGGAATTAAAAAAATGGAATAAGGATCATGAACAAATGGTTGTAATGCCATATGAACAAGCAATTGCAACACTTTTAGATGCAGGATTTGAGTTAGAAGGAATTTCTATCAATCCATTTAGTGAAAATATTATATTAAACAATGAAAAAATAAATTATATTAAAAATTACGATTTTAATAAATAGGTAAAAAAGTGGGGATGAAACATGGAGAATAAAGGAATGTTAATAGTAATTTCAGGACCAACAGGAGCTGGAAAGGATGAAATAATAAAAGAATTAATTAATAGAAATAAAGAATTATATTTATCAGTATCATTAACTACAAGACCTAAAAAGTCTGGTGATATTGAAGGGGTAAGTTATAATTTTGTAACAAGACAAGAATTCTTTAAAAAAGTTGAACAAGGTCTTTTCTTAGAATGGGCAGAAGTTCATGAAAATTATTATGGAACTTTAAAACATGTGGTTAAAAGAAAACTAGATGAAGGTGTAAATGTTGTATTATCAGTAGATATAAAAGGAGCTTTAAAAGTAAAGGAAGAGTATGATGATGCAATATTTATATTTGTACTCCCATCATCATTAGAAAGATTAAAAGAAAGAATTAAGGCAGATAATAAAATAGAAACACCAGAAGCTTTAGCAAGAAAGTTTAATTCTGCATATAAAGAAATAACTGCTATATCTAAATACAATTATGGAGTTGTTGCTAATAATATTGATGAAGCTGTTTCAAAGATAGAACATATTATTGCAGCTGAAAGTTGCAGAGTTAGTAGGGTTAAAAGCTATATAAAGTTAGATTAATATTAAGTAACTTATGCTTTTATCAAATTTATAAGAAATCGTCGTACTATAAATAGTACGACGATTTTTTGATTATAATTTATTTTTATATATTAAAGGGCTTTATCTCCTCTTTCTTTTGTACGAATTCTTATACAATCACATACATCAAATAGAAAGATTTTTCCATCTCCAACTTCACCAGTTTGAGCAGTATTTATTATTAAGTCTATGATTTTATCTACTTTTGAATCTTCTAAAACTATTTCTATTTTAATTTTTGGAAGTACATTAATTAAAACTTCACTGCTTCTATAGTATTCGGTCCATCCGCCTTGTCTACCACAACCCATTACTTGGGAAATTGTTATACCATGAACGTCAGCTTTATTAAGAGCATCTTTAAGCTCTTCAAGTTTTAATGGTCTTATAATTGCTTCTATCTTTTTCATATTTAATCCTCCTTAATCAAGGCCCATAAATGATGGGTATGCTGATTCATTATGTTCAGAAATATCTAATCCATTAGCTTCAGCTGCATCTGAAACTCTTATATCCATAAATAGTTTAATAACTTTAATTATTATAAATGTCATTATAGCTGCTATAGCAATTGTTACAACAATACTTAATATTTGAACTAAGAATAGTTTAATGTCACCATAAATAAGTCCATTACACATTATATCACCATTTACTGATTGGCTAGCAAATATACCAGTCATAATACCACCATATATACCACCAATACCATGACAACCAAAAGCATCTAAAGCATCATCATATCCAAATTTCTTTTTAACAGTACCCATAAAGAAATAGCATATTGGGCTTACAAATGCACCAATTATAAGTGCTGACCATATAGGTACAAATCCAGCCCCAGGAGTAATAGCAACTAAACCTACTACAGCACCAGTTGCAGCGCCAAGAAGTGTTGGCTTACCATGTTTTATCCATTCAATAGCCATCCAAGAAAGTAGAGCAGCTGCAGCAGAAGTATTAGTAGTTAAAAAAGCATGTACTGCAAGGGAATTAGCACCTAAAGCACTTCCTGCATTAAATCCAAACCATCCAAACCATAATAATGCAGCACCTAAAAATACAAATGGAATATTATGTGGTTTGTATGATACCATACCATAGCATCTACGTTTTCCAAGTAATATACAAGCTACAAGACCTGAAACACCGGAACTAATATGAACAACATTACCACCAGCAAAATCTATTGCACCAAGAGTTTTTAAGAGACCTCCATCTCCCCAAACCATGTGAGCAAGAGGATAATAAACAAGTAGTGACCAAACAGCAATAAAAATGAATAATGATTTAAATTTCATTCTTCCTATTAAAGAACCTGTAATTAATGCACAAGTTATTAATGCAAACATCATTTGGAATGTTGCAAAAAGAGTTTCTGGAATAGTTGAAGCATAGGTATCATTAGGAGCATTAGAAACACCGTTAAAGAATAAGTGACTTAAATTTCCTATTATTCCACCGTGATCACTTCCAAATGAAAGAGAATAACCTATTATTATCCATAATACAGAAGCAAGTCCACATATGAAGAATGAAGAAAGTATTGTATTTAATACATTTTTCCTTCTAACCATTCCTCCATAAAAGAATGCTAATGCAGGAGTCATTATAAATACTAATGCGGCGCATATCATTATAAAACCGCAATCGCCAAAATTAATGTTTTCCATAAAAAATCCTTCCTTTCGTAAATAAAATTAATAGTAAAAAAAGATAGCATAAAAAATAATTTAATATTTCTTAGCTATCTTCATTGATAGAAAAACATATATTCTTTTTAATGAATAAAATAAAAAAGACAGTAAATAGAATAATAAATCCTATATTACTGTCATCATTGACATATAACTTTATTCATTTATTAAATGCAAAAATATTTACAAAAATAACTTTTAGTGATTTTTAATTAAATATATAAGTTTTTTGCATAGTCATATATTATCTTATAAAGTTTAAATAGTCAATAAAAATATGGTAAAAAACGTAAGAATTAAAAAAATAATTTAAACAGTAGTAAAACTTAATTTTATAAAATTTAAAGATGAAATAGTTAAGATTGTTAGTTGAAATAAAAGAGATAAGGAATATTTTTTAAAATGTTTAGTATAAATATTTTAAGTGGTATAAAAAAGCTTAAAGGAAGGGCTAGATTTGACAAAGTTATAAGAATGATTTATTATAGATATAAATTTGTATATTATAAATGCAGTGAAAAAGAGGAGTAAAAACTGAAAGTATCAAAGAGAGAGGGAATTTGCTGTGATCCCTTATATAGAAGGTTTTGAAGTAGCTTTGGAGCATCTTTGGTGAAATTTTTAGTAGCTAAAGCCGTTTAAAAAATATTCATTATATATGAATGTATTTTAATCGTTAAAATTTGAGTGCCCATGTATTATGGGAATTAAGGTGGTACCGCGAGCTTTCGTCCTTTGTTTGGACTTAAGCTCTTTTTTATTGTTATTTATTAATGTGATATTTTTCTATAAAAATGGAGGTTCATAAATGAAAGAATTAGAAAAGAATTATAATCCTAAAGAATTTGAAGAAAGAATATATAAAAGATGGGAAGAAAAAAAATATTTTACTCCTAAAATTGACAAGAGTAAAAAGCCATATTCAATAGTTATGCCACCACCAAACATAACAGGAAAACTTCACTTAGGTCATGCTCTTGATAATGCTCTTCAAGATACTTTAATTAGATTTAAAAGAATGCAAGGATATTGCACATTATGGGTTCCTGGAGAAGATCATGCATCAATTGCGACAGAAGTAAAAGTAGCTAATGAACTTGCAAAAAAAGGTTTAGATAAAAGAGAAATGGGAAGAGAAGCCTTTTTAAAGGAAGTTCATAATTGGTCAGACGAATATAGAGAAAGAATTAGAACTCAGTTAAAAAAAATGGGGGTATCTGCAGATTTTACAAGAGAAGCATTTACAATGGACGAAAATCTTGATAAGGCTGTAAAACATGTATTTGTAAAATTATATAATGAAGGTCTTATTTATCAAGGGAATAGAATCACTAATTGGTGCACTAAGTGTCAAACTGCATTATCTGATGCAGAAATTGAATATGAAGAACAAGATGGATTCTTTTGGCATATAAATTATCCATTGAAAGATGGTTCTGGATACTTGGAAATAGCAACAACTAGACCAGAAACACTACTTGGTGATACTGCTGTTGCTGTAAATCCTAATGATGATAGATTTAAAGATTTAGTAGGAAAAACATTAATATTACCACTTGTAGATAGGGAAATTCCAATAATAGCAGATGAATATGTTGATATGGAATTTGGAACAGGTGCAGTTAAAATAACACCAGCACATGATCCTAACGATTATCAAGTAGGACTTAGACATAATCTTGCACAAATAAGAATTATGGATGATAAAGGTATAATTAATGAAAATGGTGGAAAATATCAAGGTCTTGATAGATATGAAGCAAGAAAGGTTATGGTAGAGGATTTAAAGAAACTTGGACTTTTAGTTAAAATAAAGCCTCATACACATAATGTAGGAACTCATGATAGATGTAAAACTACAGTAGAACCAATTATATCTAAACAATGGTATGTAAAAATGGATGAACTTGCAAAACCAGCTATAGAAGCTGTAAGAAACAAGAAAACTAAATTTGTACCAGAAAGATTTGAAAAAACTTATTTTAACTGGATGGAAAATATCCAAGACTGGTGTATATCAAGACAACTTTGGTGGGGACACAGGATTCCAGTATGGTATTGTAAGGATTGTGGTGAAATTATAGTACAAGAAGAAGCACCAACAGAATGTACTAAATGTCACAGCAAGAATTTAAAACAAGATGAAGATGTTTTAGATACTTGGTTTTCATCAGCTCTTTGGCCTTTTTCAGTTCTTGGATGGCCAAATAAAACTGAAGATTTAGAATATTTCTATCCAACTAATACTCTTGTTACTGGATATGATATTATATTCTTCTGGGTTGCAAGAATGATATTCTCAGGAATTCATAATATGAATGAAACTCCATTTGAAAATGTCCTAATACATGGACTTATAAGAGATTCACAAGGTAGAAAAATGAGTAAATCTCTTGGAAATGGTGTAGATCCACTTGAGGTTATAGATAATTATGGTGCTGATGCTTTAAGATTTATGTTATTAACAGGTAATGCTCCTGGAAATGATTTTAGATATTATCCAGAAAGAGTTGAAGCATCTAGAAATTTTGCAAATAAAATATGGAATGCTTCAAGATTCGTTATGATGAATCTTAATAAAGATGTAATGGAAAAATACAAAGACTGCAGAGAATATTCATTAGCAGATAAATATATTTTATCAAAAATGAACACATTAATTAAAGAAGTTACAGAAAATATGGATAAATTTGAACTTGGAATTGCACTTCAAAAAGTATATGACTTTATGTGGACTGAATTCTGTGACTGGTATATAGAACTTGCAAAACCAGTATTCTTTAGTGATGATGAAAAAGCTAAGGGAGTAGTTTATAATGTATTATACACTGTATTAACAACAGGTCTTAAACTTCTTCATCCAGTAATGCCATTTATTACAGAAGAAATTTATACAACTTTAACAGAAGAAGAAACTATAGTTAATGCTGCATGGCCAGAATATGACGAAAGCCTAAAGGATTTAAATGCAGAAAAGAATATGGATTATGTAATAGAAGCTATTAAAGGACTTAGAAATGTTAGAGCTGAAATGAATGTTGCACCTTCAAGAAAAGCAAAGGTAATATGCCATATTACAGATGAAGCTAAGGAAGCATTTAAAGATGGTGCAAGTTACATGGAAAAATTAGCATCTGCATCTGAAGTTACATTTATAAGTGATAAAAATGAAGTGCCTGAAAATGCAGTATCATTAGTTGTTAAGGGTGGAGAATTATTTATGCCACTACTTGATTTAGTTGATAAAGAAAAGGAACTTGAAAGATTAAATAAAGAAGTTAAAAAATTAAATTCAGAAATAGAGAGAGTAAACAAAAAGCTTTCAAATAAGGGCTTTGTTGATAAGGCACCTGAAGCTGTAGTTAATGGCGAAAAGGAAAAGAGAGATAAATATGTTTCTATGCTTGAAGCTGTTAATGCTAGAATAGATGCTTTAAAGTAGTAAAGCATAAAAAGCTTAAGTAGAAATGCTTAAGCTTTTTAAAATTAATTAAAGAAGGAAAAATTTATGAATTATAATGATGCAATGAAGTATATTCATGAGGTGGGTAATTTTGGCTCAAATTACGGACTTGAAAGAACCTATAGAATTTTAGAGATTTTACATAATCCTCAAAAAGACTTAAAACTTATACATGTAGCTGGTACTAACGGTAAAGGCTCAGTTACAGCTATGATATCTTCTATGCTTAGAGGTTGCAATTTTAAGGTTGGTATGTATACATCACCATTTTTAGAAGAATTTGAAGAAAGAATTCAAATTAATGGATGTAATATACCAAAGGATGTACTTGGAGATTTAGTAGAAAGAGTTAAATATGCTGTAGATAAAGTAATAGAAGAGGGATATACTCATCCAACTGAATTTGAAATAATAACATGTCTTATGTTGTTGTATTTTAAAGAAGAAAAGGTTGATTATGGAGTAATTGAAGTTGGTCTTGGTGGTAGACTAGATTCTACTAATGTTATAACTCCTATATTAAGTGTTATTACATCTATAAGTTTAGATCATACAAATTTACTTGGAAATACCTTAAGAGAAATTGCTAGCGAAAAAGCTGGAATAATTAAAGAAGGAGTACCTGTAGTTACATATCCACAAGAAAAAGAAGCACTTGAAGTTATAGAGGAAACTGCAAAAAATAAGAATGCAGAATTGATTAAAGTATCTAGTGACAATGGAAAATTTATTAAGGTGTTTAATGATAATGAGAGGATATATCAAGATATTTTAATAAAAGCTAATAATGATGAATACAAAGTTAGGTTGCCACTTCTTGGGAAACATCAAGTGACAAATCTTTTAGTTGCTATGGAAGCTTTTTTTAAAGTTTGTAATACTAGAAATATAAAATTCTCAAAGGATAACCTTTTAAGTTCATTAAAAAATGTAAAATGGATTGGAAGGCTTGAAGTAATGAAAAAAAATCCTCTTGTTGTTATTGATGGCGCTCATAATATACAAGGTATAAAATCTCTTAAAGAAAGTGTTAAAATGCACTTTAAGTATAAAAATATTTATCTTATACTTGGAATTTTAGCTGATAAGCAAGTGGAAGAAATGATCAAGGAAATTACACCTATGGCAAAAAAAGTTTTTGCCCTTACACCTCATAGTGATAGAGCAGAACTTGCTTCTAAATTAAAACAAGAAATAGTAAAAATAAATGAAAATTGTGTGTCCTATGAAGATTATAAAGAAGCTTATATGAAAGCATTAGAGGAAGCTAGTGAGGAGGATTTAATACTTATAAGTGGTTCTTTATATATGATTGGTGATATGAGAAAAATAATAAGACTTACAAATTAATATAAAAAATAAGAAACTGGCTTAAACCAGTTTTTTATTTTTGTATAGCCTCTTTAAGAGCTTTTGCTAATTGATCTGGACAGGAAGTTCCTCTTCCATTGCAATTTGTTCCTTCTAATTTTTCTATAACATCATTTACATTCATTCCAATAACTAATGATGAAATACCTTGTAAATTTCCGTTACACCCACCTTTAAAGGAAATATTTTTTATTTTGTTATCTTCAATTTCAAAATCAATTTCAGTAGAACATGTACCTTTTGTTTTGTACTTATACATTCTTTTTGCACCTCTTTAAATTTTTATTAAATTTATTTTATCAGAAAAAATGTGAGAGCACAAATTCTCTTTGAATTTTACAATAAAATGTAGAAAAATGTAACAATACCATTGAGATTTGAATAATTTAAAGTAATATTAAGGTTTTTTAGGAGAGAATATGGATTTATTTGTATGTAGTAAAATATTAAATACTATAAAAGACATAAATTTAGAAGATTACAGTTTAAATGAAATAATCATTGATTCAAGTAAAAAACCTATGGGCTTTTCATGCATAACAAAATATAAAAATCATTTAATAGTAGGAGCTGAATATAGTTCTTGTGTGTATTCTATAGATATTTCAAATAAAAATAATATTGAAAAAATATTTATAGGTACTTCTGTTTCAAAGATTGTTTCATATGATGAAAAGATATTATTACTTTGTAGTGATATTAATGCACTTCTTGTTTATGATATGAAGGAAATGGAAATAATATTTGAAATACCTATAGGAAATTATCCTTTTTCTATTGATGTGGATAAGGAAAACAAACTTATATATGTAAGTAGTTTCCTAGAAAATTCTATAACTATAATTGATTCTGATTGTTATAAGGAAATAAGAAAAATACAGAATATAGAGCATCCTACTAAAATTTTTTCATACAACAAAAGAATGTATATACTTGAAAATAAATGTGATAACTTTGAGAGAGGATTTCTTAAAATAATCTCCGCTAGCAAATCTTGCAACTGGAAAACCTTGGCAAGGGTTGAAGTAGGAAGAATGCCTATAGATATGATTGTAAAAGAGGACAGTATATATGTAATTAGCCTTATGAATGAAAACATTAGAAAAATTAATAATATCTTAAATAATGAAAACATAAAGTGTAATAGTGAAATTGAAAATGTTGCTGTAATGCCTTCTCAAATACTTAGCTATAAAGATGATTTATTTGTGTTAGATTATTATACGGGATTTGTAAAGAAGATAAATATTCCAAGCAAAAAAGTAATAAACATAGCAAGGGTAAAAGAACCTAGTGCTATGTTTATTGTTTAGAATCTTCATTTAAAAGCAAATTAATAATGCTGTTGTAGGTTTTTGCAGAGTTTTCCTGCCAATTAGCACAAAGATGTGCAGCTTGCTTTTTAGTAGGTACTGATAATTTTAATTCTATTAATATATCCTTTCCTTCAAAAGCTTTAAGGTCTATTAGAAAATTATCATCACTAATAGGAGTGTAATTACTTTGAATAGTAAGTTCTTTTTTAAACAAATCGTACTTTTCATTTATTCTTTGTTTTAGAAGTTCCTTTTTTTGTTCAGAAATTCTATTAATAAAAAATGACAAAACAGAAACTCCATTATTTGTGATTTTTAATAATTTTTTATCGTTTATATCTACGTATTTTATAAAACCTGATTCTTCCAATTCACTAAGATATTGTTGAAGAGTAAAATAATTTAATAAATTGTCTTCTAAAATGAGTTCTGTTAATTGTGAATTAGAAATTGGATTTTTTACAGTGTTTAAAATATATAAAAGCAGAAGTTTGTTTTCTGCAAGTTCAGCAGTATTTTCAAGCATAGCAATTCTCCATTTCAAATAAATTCTTTAATAATTATAGCATAATTTTTATTTTAATGAAAATAACCAAATAAAAAAATATATATGTAATAATTTTACGAATAGCTGAATATATATTTATTGGTAAAGAATTTTAGGAGTCTACTTATACAAATATGAGAGGGATAAAAAGAATATTATTATCCATGTCTTTAATTTTTTTAGTAGCAGTGTCTGCATTTATATTTAATAAGGGTGCTTATAATAAAGCTCAAAATACAAGTGTTTCAAAAGAATCCTTTGATTTGCCTATTTATTCTGTTGATACAAAGGAAAAAAATGTTTCTATTACTTTTGATATTAATTGGGCAGAAAATGATTATCTTTATAAAATACTTGATATTTTAGATAAATATAATGTAAAGGGTACTTTCTTTATAATGGGAGGATGGGTAGACTATAGTCAGGAAAATGTAGAAAAACTTAAAAATATTTCTGAAAGGGGGCATGAAATAGGAAATCATAGCTATAAACATCCTATGTTTACCAAGATAAGCAATGAGAAAATGATTTCAGAAATACAAAAAACAGATGAAATAATAAAAAAATATACAGGAAAAGAAGTAAAATTATTTAGATTTCCAAGTGGAGATTACAATGAACAGGCAGTTAAAGTTATAAATGAACAAGAGCATATACCTATTCAATGGAGTGTTGATTCAGTAGATTGGAAAGAAGCTGGTGCAGATATTGAATATGAAAGAGTTAATAAAGGTATAAAAGAAGGGTCTATAATATTATTTCATAATAATGCAAAATATACTCCTGATAATATTGAACGTATTATTATAGAATATGAAGATAAAGGTTACAAGTTTATTCCAGTAGGGGAACTGATATATACTGAAAACTATGGCGTTTCAGAAAAAGGAAAGCAATTTTTAAAATAATTCAAAAAAAACTTGTAAAATACTTATTAAATGTATTATAATGGAAATAGTGTATAGAACTTCGTAATTAAAAAAAGTATTACAAATGGAGTGAGGGGTTACAATGGATAATTTAATGTTAAATAACAAAATATATCTCGAAGGAAAGGTAGCTACAAAGTTAGAGTTTAGCCATGAAATGTATGGCGAAGGATTTTATAGTTTTAATCTTGAAGTAATGAGACTTAGTGATTCAGTTGATTTTTTAAATATAACAGTATCAGAAAGATTATTAAGTAATTTAAATTTAGATGTTGGTAGTGAAGTAGTTGTTGAAGGGCAACTTAGATCTTATAATAAATTTATTGATGGATCTAACAAACTTATATTAACAGTATTTGCGAGAAATATAGAACCATGTAAGGAAAGAAGTAAAAACCCTAATGAAATTTTTCTAGATGGTTATATATGCAAAGAACCAGTTTATAGAACGACTCCTTTTGGAAGGGAAATTGCAGATGTACTTCTTGCTGTAAATAGAGCTTACAATAAATCTGATTATATTCCAACTATAGCATGGGGAAGGAATTCAAGATTTTGTCAAACCTTATCTGTTGGTGAAAATATAAGAGTTTGGGGAAGACTTCAAAGCAGAGAATATCAAAAAAAGATATCTGATACGGAAGTAGTTAAGAAAATAGCTTACGAAGTATCAATATCTAAAATGGAAAAGGTCGATAAGGAAGAAGATTCATCTGAAAGCGAAAAAGGTGCAGTATAAATTGGAATATTAATTGTATTAGCATAAGTATCTTAAATGCTATAAAGCAAAAAGCTTTATGGCATTTTTTTATATAAGTACAACTTTTTTTGCCGGTAAAGTATATTGTTATTGTATTAATGAACGATATAGTATTTAGGGGTATATATTTTTTGATAAAAGGAGAAAAAATTATGAATAATGTTAATTATTACAATAATGAAATAGGAAAATGTTTTAATAGAATACAATATGAGTTATCAAGACCTATAAGTGATGAATGTAGAAAAAAACTTAACTTGGTGTCCTCTGATATATTACAGATGCTAAAAGAATATAATAATATTCAAGATTATTTAAATAGAATTTTAAATACTAATTATTTTTTTAGTAGTATAAATGATATGAATCATTTTATTAGTAGTTCAATGAAAAAATTAAATTATGATGATATTAGAATTACAAATTTGCAATCTGTAGTAATTCCTGTTAGAAATATTAATGAAAGGTTTTGTAAAGCTAGAGATTATGTGGACATTATTATTAGAGCATGTAATGAAAGTGTTAAAAATGGAAGTAATAATGACATAAATACAAATAATAATGAGAACATGAATTATAGTAAAAACATAAACAATGAGAATATATATAACAATAATCAAAGACAAAATAATTATTATAATATGTCAGTAAATAATTCAAATGAAAGTAAATATGGTCAAAGTGATAGTGCATATAAAATTGTATATGTTTTGGGAATTATAATGATATTAATTGGGGTTTCTATATTTGGAAAATATGTTTACGTAAATTATTTAAATAATTTTATTAAGGGAATCTTATTATTTGGAATTGGGATAGCCATAATCTTATTAAGTGAACTTCTAATTAAAAGAAAAAATGCAGATTATTCTAAAGGTGTTACTATAATGGGACTCTGTGAAATATATATATCAATTATGATAAATGCAATGGGACTTCATAATATTAGTGAATTTATAGCATTTGTTTTAGTATTCTTATTATCTGCTAGTACTATTGTTTATAGTTTTGTTCAGAAATCCTTTGCTTTTAGATATTTTGCTCACGGAGCAGGTTTGTTAAGCTTTTTATTTTTTGCTGATATAGTTTCAAAAGATATGAATAGTTCATTATTAGTTGTAGGGTATATTATTATTTTAAATATACTAAATGTTGTACTTCCAATTAAAAATCATAATAATTATTTAAGTGCATTTGCAATATATACATTTGTGATTAATTGTTTTATTATGGTGTTTTTACGTTTGTCATTATCAAGTGAAGTATATGCAGGTGTCTGCATGTTTTATATTATTTTATCATTCCTTATTGATAAATTTATTTTAAAACAATTAGAAAGTAAAGATATTGCTAATATTTTTCGTGATATATTCTTAATATATGTTACTGTTTTTTCTCTTTTTATAGGAGTAAATAATAAAATAATTGGAAGTATAATTATTGGTGGTGGAATAATTATATCCATAGGGTGCACTATATTAACTAAAAATATGAATAAATATAAGTATTTAGTGCCTTCAGTTATATTTGCATTAAAAATAGTAAAAAATATTGAAATTGGTGATTCAAATATACAAGATGTTTTATTTTATTTTGTTTTAAATATTGGAATACTTCTATTTGGATATCTAAAAGTTACTAAAAAAAGCAAATTGCTAAATATATCTATGAATATTTCAGTTATTTATATGATTTTAATTTCATTTATAAATGCAGTAAATATATATTGTGATATAGATGCGTATTTCCATTTATTTCAATTATTCATAGGATTTATTACAATTACAGGTGTTATGCTATGTCATATTGTAAATGAAGAAAAGAATAGTCCAGCTTTTTCTGTATTAAAATATTATTCTCTTATGCTTATAGTCCCAACTGCTATTGAAATAAACTATTTAGTTAATGAATATGTTACTTATATTGTTATTTGTGCTGTATATTTTATAGCTATGATAATTTATACTAGAGTGGAATATCTAAGAAATAATAATTGTAAAACAGATAATGTATTAATTGCATTTATAATTTTTATAATTTCAATAATAATTTTATTCAGAAATATGAATGTAGTTACTTATATTGATATAATAGGCTTAATTATATGTTTTGCTAGTTTATCAATATTTACAAAGGATAGATATAATAATCTTTTTGTAAGTGACTTGTCTAAAATTGGAGTAATAAATGTTGTGGCATTAACATATTTGATAATAGTTTTCTTAAAAACTTTCGAAACAAGTAACTATATTACAATAATAATTATAGATATATTATTAATGACTTTAGCTTGTTTTGATGTTATTAAGGGATTTTTGAAAGGATGTAATGGCATTAGGGTAATGGGAATAGTAATTGCATTAATAACATGTTTAAAAGTCCCAATATTAGATTGTATAGGAATGAATGCTATAGAAAAAACCTTGGTATTTATTGGAGTAGGAATTATTTCTATGATTCTTGCATATGTTTATTTATCTTATGTAAAAAGAAATAGTAATTTAAAATAAAATGTATTAATTTCTTTACAAAGAAAAAAAGGTGTGATAAAATGTGTTAGTAAACCGCTCACGCACAGGTTTTTATAAAACAATGATTTGCTCTTGTACCTATAGTGGCGAGACCGTTATGAGGAGGTGTTTTTAATGTACGCAGTAGTTAAGACAGGTGGAAAACAATACAGAGTTCAAGAAGGAGACGTTCTTTTCGTTGAAAAGTTAGATGCTGAAGTTGATTCAACAGTTGAATTAAACGAAGTATTAGCTGTAGGAGGAGAAACTTTAAAAGTTGGAACTCCAGTAGTAGAAGGAGCTAAAGTTGTTGCTAAGGTTTTAGCACAAGGAAAGGCTAAGAAAGTTACAGTTTTCAAGTATAAGAGAAAAACTGACTATAGAAGAAAGAATGGTCACAGACAACCTTATACAAAATTAGTAGTAGAAAAGATCGAAGCTTAATTTTATGATAAAAGTTATTATTAAATTAAAAGATCAAAACATTACTTCGATTTCAATTAATAATCATGCCTTAGAAGACAGGGAGGCCATACTTGCTGGTGATGCATATGATATGGTATGTAATTCAGTATCAGTACTTGGTCAAAGTGTTATTATAGGTTTAGATGAAGTTTTAAAACTTAATGTAAATTATGAAATTGGAGAAGGTCATCTAAAGGTAGACCTTGAGGGCCTAAATGTAGATGAAAAAGAAAAGGCGCAAGTGATTTTGAAAACTTTTGAAAAAAGTCTTGAAAGTGTAATTTTAAGTCTTAATCAGATGTTTGGAGATAAAAAGCGCAGAGAATATATTAATTTAAAAAAAGAGGAGGTGTAAAATATGTTAATAATGAACCTTCAATTATTTGCCCATAAGAAAGGACAAGGTAGTACAAACAACGGTAGAGACTCAGAATCTAAGAGACTTGGTGTTAAAACTGCAGACGGACAATTCGTTTTAGCTGGTAACATAATCGTTAGACAAAGAGGTACTAAGATTCATCCAGGAAACAACGTAGGTAAAGGTGGAGATGATACACTATTTGCTAAAGTTGATGGTATTGTTAAATTCGAAAGAATGGGTAAAGATAAGAAAAAAGCTAGTGTTTATCCAGTAGAAGTTGAATTAGCTGAATAATTAGTATTTTATAGGCTGCATTAAATGATATTTCATTTAATGCAGCTTTTTTTGTAGACTAAAAAATAATATATGATATAATATATCTAGTGTTTTTATAGCTGAGGTTTAATTATATAAGGAAAGGTGAAATATATGTTTATAGATAAGACCAAGATTTTTGTAAAATCAGGAAGAGGCGGAGATGGAGCCATTTCCTTTAGACGTGAAAAATATATTCCTTTAGGTGGCCCAGATGGTGGTGATGGTGGAAAAGGTGGAAGTGTTATATTTAAGGTAGATCCTTCAATGACAACACTTTTAGATTTTAAGTATAAGAGAAAATATGTAGCAGAAAGTGGTACAAATGGTGCAGGATCAAAATGTTATGGTAAAGATGGTAATGATTTATACATTAGAGTGCCAATGGGAACTATTATAAGAGAAGCGGAAAGTAATAAAATAATAGTAGATTTATCCCATAAAGATGATGAATATGTACTTCTTAAAGGTGGAAAAGGTGGAAAAGGAAATTGTAAGTTCTGTACACCTACAAGACAGGCACCAGATTTTGCTGAACCAGGTATGCCAGGGGAAGAAATGTTTGTATCATTAGAACTTAAGCTTCTTGCTGATGTTGGACTTTTAGGATTTCCAAATGTAGGAAAGTCAACTCTTCTTTCAATGACAACTAAAGCAAAACCTAAAATAGCAAATTATCATTTTACAACATTAAAGCCTAATTTAGGAGTAGTAAAGGTAGAAGGTACAGAACCATTTGTTATGGCAGATATTCCAGGAATAATTGAAGGAGCAGCTGAAGGTGTAGGGCTTGGACTTGAATTTTTAAAGCATATTGAAAGAACTAGATTATTAATTCATATTGTAGATATATCTGGAGTTGAAGGAAGAGATCCTTATGAGGATTTCTTAAAAATAAACGAAGAACTTAAAAAATATTCAGTTAAACTTTGGGATAGACCACAAATTGTTGTAGCTAATAAATGTGATATTTTATATGACGAAAGTGTATTTGAAGATTTTAAAAAGAAAATAAATGCATTAGGTTATGATAAGGTATTTAAAATGTCTGCTGCTACAAGAGAAGGCGTAGATGAAGTAATAAAAGAAGCTGCTAGGATGCTTAAGGATATTCCGGTTACTGAACTTGAAATATCAGATGAAGAAAAATACGTAAAAGAAGAAAAGAGATTTACATATGAAATAAGTGTAGAAGAAACAGATGAAGGTAAAATATTTAATGTTACAGGAAGTTTTGTTGATAGACTTCTTGAATCAGTAAGTATATATGATGCAGATTCATTAAGATACTTTTATAAGGTTTTACAAAATAAAGGTGTTATGGATGAACTTAAAGAACTTGGCATCGAAAATGGCGATATAGTAAGACTTGATGATTTTGAATTTGATTATGTAATGTAGTAATTTGAGGTGATTTAATGATAACAGGAAAACAAAGGGCTTATCTTAGAAGTTTAGCTCAAAAGATAACGCCTATATTTCAAATAGGAAAAAATGGCATAGAGGAAGCTTTTTTGGTTCAAATAGAGCAGGCTCTTGAAAAGAGAGAATTAATAAAAATTAAGGTATTAGAAAATAGTGGAATGGAAACACGTGAAGCATCTGATATTATATGTAGTAAGATAGGATGTGAAGGAATACAGGCAATAGGAAATAAAATAGTACTATATAAAAAATCAAAAAATAATCCTAAAATTGAATTGCCAAAGGGAAAATAGTATTTTGGAGAAAATAGGGATTATAGGAGGTACATTTGATCCTATACATAATGGTCATCTTTACATAGGAGATAAAGCTAAAGAAATATTACATTTAGATAAAATTGTATATATGGTAGCTGGAAATCCTCCTCATAAAAAAAATAAGAATGTAACAGATGCATATATTAGATTTAATATGGTAAAGGAAGCCATTAAAAATAAGCAGGGTTTTTGTGCTTCAAGTTATGAAATTGATAAAAAAGGATTTAGTTATACCTATGAAACATTAGAACATTTTTCAAATGATAAAAGGCAGATATATTTTATTACAGGAGCAGACTGTTTAATAAATATAGAAAGCTGGAAGGAAATTAAGCGTATATTTAAATCCTGTATTTTTGTGGTATTTCCAAGACCTGGTTATTCTAAAGAACAGTTATTAAATCAGAAAGAATATATTGAAAAAAAGTATGATACTTCTATAAAATATTTAGATATACCTGAAATTGACGAGTCCTCAACAAAAATTAGGGAACTCATAAAAAATACTAATTATGAAAATGTTAACGAACTGATTCCTGGTAAGGTTTTAGAAATAATAAAAAGAGAAAATTTATATAGGTTTATATAGGGAGAATTTTAATGTTAGATATACAAAAGCAATATAATATTGTGAAAAATTCCTTAAAGGAAAAAAGATTTATTCATACATTAGGAGTGGTATCAACAGCTAAAAAGTTAGCAAAACTTAATGATGTATCTATAGAAAAAGCTGAAATAGCAGCCCTTAGTCATGATATAGCAAAAAATATGCCATTAGAGGATATGAAAAAATTAATAGATAAAAATAATATAATTCTTTCAGAAGATGAAAAAGTTACAACAGAATTATGGCATAGTATACTTGCACCTATTGTAGCAAAGGAAAAGCTTGGCATAGAAGATGAAGAAATATTAAGTTCCATAAGGTGGCATACTACAGGAAAAGAAAATATGTCAAAACTTGATAAAATTATATATATAGCTGATATGATTGAACCATCAAGAAATTTTCCTGGACTTGATGAAATAAGAAAGTCAACTTTAGAGAGTCTAGATAAAGGGGTGCTTTTAGGAATTAATCATTCCATAGAATATTTGTTAAATAAAGGTGCATTGATAGATATAAATACAATTAAGGCAAGAAATTATATGATTAAAGAAGAACTTTAATTTTTTATGCTTTAGGAGGGATTATTTGTGAATAGAAGTAAAAAAAATAATTCACATAGAAAAAACTCAAATAATCATAATGAGGATCCGTATGAGAGTATGGCGGATAATGATTATTATGATAATTATAACAATGATGAATATGTAGGACAAAATATAATTAATAATATAAAAGATAAAATTATTAATATAAAAAACAATACATTAAATTACAAAAAGAAGAATACCAAAAAGCATAAAAAACTTAAAATGACCAAAAAGAAAATATTTAAAGTTATAGGATTATTTTTACTAATTGTATTATTTATAAATATTTTTTCTGTATTTAGATTCTTTTTTAGTATAAAAAATACAGTTAAGACCCAGGCTATAAGTCCAGGATTTTTTAAACCTGTAAATATACTTGTACTTGGAATGGATATAGGAGCTGTAGGACAGGAAAATAATAATGATATAAAAAGAACAGATACAATGATGGTTGTTAATTATAATCCCAAAACTAAAGCTACAAAAGTAGTTTCAATTCCTAGAGATACCTTGATTACTGAAAATGGTAACAACTATAAAATAAATGCTGCTTATGTAAAGGGACAGGATCAAAAGGTAAAAGAAGTAGTAGAAAAGCTTCTTAATATAACTGTAAATTATACTGTTAAAGTGAATTATGAAGCCTTTAGAAGTGTAATTGATTCTATTGGTGGAGTGGATATGGAAATAGAACGTGATATGATTTATGATGATGATGGTCAAAATCTTCATATAAATTTTAAAGGTGGTACAACAGTTCATTTAGATGGTAAAAAGGCAGAAGAATTTTTTAGATGGAGAAAAAATAATGATGGTACAGGTCTTGCAACTGGTGATATAGGAAGAATAGAAAATCAGCATAAATTTATTCAAAAGGTTGTAAAAAAATGTGCAAATCCTTTAATTCTTTTTAGAATGCCTAAGATTTTAGGTGCTGTTGGAAGTAATATTGAAACCAATATGGGAGCCTTTAGAATATTAGAATATGTATTTAAATTTATTATACATAAAAGTAAAATGGAAATAGTTACATTAGAAGGAACTCCTAAAATGATAAAAGGTCAATCATATCTTGTTTTAGATGATTCTAAAAATAAAGAGCTTATAGAATCTTTAAAGGGAGAAAATAGTAGCAAGGTTTCTTCAAATTCTGATAGAGCATCACAAAAAATATTGGTTTTAAATGGAACAACTACTAATGGATTAGCAGGAAAAGTTAAGGAAAAGCTTGAGAGCTTAGGATATAAAAATGTTACAACTGGTAATGCAAGTGAAAATAAAAAAACTATTATAAAAACTAACAATAGTGATATAAAAAAGGATATATCAAGTATAATAAATAAAAGTAAATCTTCATCACTTCCAAATGAATATAGTGGATATGATGCAGTTATTTTATTAGGTAGCGATTATACTAATTAGGGAGAAAAATCTTATGAGTAAATTACAAGAAATAGTAGATGAAAAATTTGAAGGTATAGTTATAAGACAATATCTAAAAGAAGAACTTAAATTATCTAGCAGGCTTATAAGAAGTGCATCAATAGATAAGAGAATACTTGTTAATGGTAAGGCTGTAAGAATGAGATGTATACTTCATAAGGGCGATAAGATAGAAGTTATTTTAGACTCTAAAGAAACTCAAAATATTGCACCTGAAAAAATGGATTTAGATATTGTATATGAAGATTCAGAAGTTTTAGTGGTTAATAAACCCCCATATATGGTTGTACATCCAACCAAAACGTACCAAAGTGGTACCCTTGCAAATGGTATTATAAATTATTTCAGAGAAAGCAATCAAGATTGTATTGTAAGGCTTGTTAGCAGACTTGATATGAATACATCAGGTCTTATAATAGTTGCAAAAAATCAATTTGCTCATATGACTCTTTCTAGGGTAATGCAGGAAAATCACCTTAAAAAAAGATATATTGCTGTTGTACATGGACATTTAAAAGAAAAATTTGGCACTATAGATGCACCTATATTTAGACCTGAAGGTGAAGAATTTGGTATAAAACGAATTGTGGATGAAAGAGGTCAGAAAAGTATAACACATTATAAAGTTATTGAATCATTAAAGGATGATGATATAGTTGAATGCCTTTTAGAAACAGGAAGGACTCATCAAATAAGAGTTCATTTAAGTTATTTGGGTCATCCTATATATGGAGATACTTTATATGGAAATGGAGAAAATGAGCAAAATCTTATAAAAAGGCAGGCACTTCATGCATATGGTCTTGGGTTTAATTCACCAAGAACAAATAAAAGGCTTGATTTAAGAGCAGAACTTCCTTATGATATAAAAGAACTTATAGAAAAACTTAAATAAAGTTTTTCTATAAGTTCTTTTTATTTATTTTGATTTTCTTCTTTTGTTTTATTTAAAAACTTTTTATTATAAATGAATTTTGCACTAGCTATTATGAATAATCCAATAATCACAGCAGCCAGTATACATAAAGACTTGTTATTGTTTGTAGAAACTTCTTCGTATAATTTGTCAATAGCGTTGTAGTCAGCATCACTTACAAGATCTATAGTTTTATAAACTTCACCATTAACAATTATGTTAGCAGTAGTTATTGTATCATCTTTTTTAAATGTATTATCAGCAATGTCTGAAGGAATTTCATATTCTATAGAATAATTTAAATTGTCTTTATCAGTCATATTACATGTATAATAAACATCTTCCTTTGGTTTTAAATTAACTTTGTCTTTACCTAAAGTAACTTCTTCAATAGAAGTATCTTTAGTATATAATGTTTGTCTTTCAAAATTTGCAAAGGCATAATCGAAAATACTTTTAACATCATTATATGTTGAACTTATATCTGTTCCCTTTAGAAAACTACCAACAAGAGTTGTGTTGTCTTTTTTACATGCTATTATATTAGTAAATTGAGCAGCTATTGTATATCCCTTTTTTGATGCAATGGAATATTTGTAATAATAATTAGGATAATAATCAAATAATATATAATTATGATTATCTATTGGAATAGTTTTGCCATCAATAGAACTTGCAGGTAATGTGTATCCATTAGTTTGTGAAATTTCCATAAAATCCTTATTGTGAATACAAGCTTTCATTATAGTTGCCAAATCTTTTGGAGTTGTATAATGATTTTCATCAGGCAGTCCGCTTGGATTTGCAAAATGTGAATCAGTGCAGCCAAGTTCTGCAGCCTTTTCATTCATTAAGTTTGCAAATGCTTCATTGCTGCCAGATATGTATTCAGCCAGTGCATTGGCGCAATCATTACCTGACATTAAAATAAGACCAAGTAATAACTCTCTAACAGTATATGTTTCTGTAGCACGTATTCCAACAGATGTACCTTCTGCATTAGGTGGATTCGTTCCTATAGTAACTTTGTCCTCAAGGTTTGTATGTTCTAATACTACAAGTGCTGTAAGAACTTTTGTAGTAGAAGCTGGATAGTACCTTTTATCTTGATTTTTTTCATAAACAACTTGTCCAGTATCACCATCTAAAAGGCATACACCTTGAGATGTTAAATCAGGAGCAGTACTTGCTGCATAAGAATTTTTTGAAGGCATAAAATGTATTATGCATAAAGAAGTCAATAAAAATGAAAAGACTTTAGTTAATTTTTTAAATTTATTCATTGTAACCTCACTTATATTAATATTCAATTTGTTAAGAATATGATAAATATTTTATATATTACCAAAAAATATTCTACCAAATTTCGCTATAAAATTCCACTTTGTTAAAGGTGATTATATTTATTTTTACAAGAAAGGTGAAAAATAAAATTAAATTTGTGTATTATTTTTATTTTAATGGGGATAATTATAAAAGAAAAATAGTGAAAGGTTTTTTATTATGATTATAAATAAAAAGTATAAGGTAATTGGTTCTGTAATTCTTGCTATTATAATTATAGTAGTTATGTTTGTAAAATATTCTTTAGGTGGCAGAAACGATCTTAAAAGTAGTAGCGAAGATATTTTTATTGATGATGAAATAAAAGATAAATCATATGATTTACCTAGTAATGTTTCAAATGATAGTAATTCTTTATCACAAAGTATCTCAAATTTTAAGGAAATAGTAGTTGAAATAAAAGGTGAAGTTAAAAATCCTAATATTTACAAGCTAAATGAAAATTCCATAATAGAAGATTTAATTAATAAAGCAGGAGGACTTACAGAATTTGCTGATATATCAAAAATAAACAGGGCAGAAAAATTACAAGATCACATAGCAATTGTTATTCCTAATAAAAATGATCCTAATAGTCAAAATACTATAAGTAGCTCTGTATCAGCTTCAAGCACACAAGGTAATAGTTTAGTTAATTTAAATACAGCTACAGATATTGAACTTCAAAGTCTTCCAGGAGTTGGTCCTTCTAAGGCTAAAAGTATCATAGAATATCGTGAAAAAAATGGAGGCTTTAAATCAATAGATGAAATAAAAAATATTAAAGGTATTGGTGAATCTTCCTTTGAAAAATTAAAAGATAAAATAACTATATAATTTACATTTAAAAAATTACTAAATGATGATATAATAAATAAGTGTTAGGTAAAATATAGGTGATTTTAACATATAATTTTAAGGAGGAAATATTTTGATTAAGAGATTATTAGCAAATTTATTTGATGAAGTATTAGTAGTAGCAATATCAGCTGTACTATTAGGAGTTATTATTTTAATTATGAAATTAATTGGTTTTAAGTTTACTCAACCTTTTTATGTAGCAGTTGTTATAGCAGCTATAGTTAATTTATTATATTATCCAATTACACAAGGAAAATTTGATGCTACAGTTGGACAAAAATTATTACAAGTATAAAAATTAATTTTAAAATTTTCAAATTTAAAAATAATAATATTTTAGGAGCATTAGATGAGAAGAGGTAGTGAATTACTAGTAAAGATAGACAGCACAGAGTTCCCATCAACAGGAATAACACTTGAGGGTAATAGAAAGATATGTGTTAAAAATGCTTTTCCAGGTCAAACTGTAAAGGGAAAAGTTAAAAAAAAGAAAACTGATTATGCTGAATTAAAGCTTTTAGAAGTTGTTGAAAGGGCAGATTATGAAATAGATCCAAAATGTCAGCATTTTGGTGTATGTGGAGGATGTTCTTCACAAACCCTAACTTATGAAAAGCAGCTTGAACTTTTAGAAAAGGAAGTTAAGGAACTTTTTGAAAAGGCTTCTGTTTCTATGGGCAAATATGAAGGCATAGTAGGAAGTAAACTTCAATATGAATATAGAAACAAGATGGAATTTACATTTGGGGATGAAGAAAAAGGTGGCATTTTAAATGTAGGAATGCATATGAGAAATAAATCCTTTGGAATTGTAAATGTAGATAAATGTCAACTTGTTGATAGTGACTTTAGAAAAGTTATAGAATTAACAATTAATTATTTTAGACAAAAAGAATTACCTTATTATAGAGTTATGAAAAGAGAAGGTTATTTAAGAAATCTTATAATTCGTAAAGCTAAAAATTCAGGTGAGATAATGGTTAATCTTGTAACTACTACTCAAATTGATTTTGATTTATCTGAATATGTTGAAATAATAAAAAATGCTCAATATGAAGGAAAATTAGTATCAATATTACATACTGAAAATAATTCTTTTTCAGATGCAGTTGTTCCAGAAAAGGTTAATGTTTTATATGGAATTGATCATATTAGAGAAGAGCTTCTTGGGTTAAAATTTAACATATCACCTTTTTCATTTTTTCAGACAAATACAGTAGGTGCAGCAGAACTTTACAACATTGTAAGGGAATACTTAGGTGATTCTCAAAATAAAGTTGTATTTGATTTATATTGCGGTACTGGTACTATTGGACAGATAGTTGCTCCAAAAGCTAAAAAGGTAATAGGAATTGAACTTATAGAAGAAGCTGTAGAAGCTGCTAAAGAAAATGCCAAGCTTAATAATCTTGGCAATTGTGAATTCTTAGCAGGTGATGTAGCTGAAATTATAAAAACTGTAAAATACAATCCTGACATTATTATTCTTGATCCTCCACGTAATGGAGTAAGTAAAGAAGCTATGAAGTATGTTATTAAGTTTAATGCAAAGGAAATAATATACGTTTCATGTAATCCAAAAACATTAGTAAATGACTTGAAAATATTAACAGAGGGTGGTTATTCAGTTAATAAAAGCAAGATTAAGGATATGTTTCCTAATACGCCTCATGCGGAGACTGTAGTAAAGCTAGTTAAGTAATAGAGCCATTTTATATGGTTTATATGTGGTAATATTGGTGGTTTGCCACCAATTTGCCACCCAAAGATAAATATTATATTATGTTGAAATTTGTTGTGGAAAAATATAGGTATAATAGAGTAGGGTAAGAAATTATTCTACTCTTTTTATTTTAATCTTATTTGCTTAATAACTTAAGATTTTAAGATTAATATTTTCTATTAGGTTAACTGTACGCTCTGTCATCTTTTTAGTTACATGTGAATAAGTGTCCATAGTTGTGCTTAATTTTGGATTGTCAACACTTTTTTATACAGTTATTATTCGGTCATATTAGAAATTCTATATTCTACTGGTGTCATATAACCTAAAGCACTATGTATGCGTTTGTTGTTATACC
>NZ_JBQHRN010000027.1:0-31381 GCF_052066735.1 Clostridium sp. HCP1S3_C6 | reverse complement strand
AAAAGTTCTGCAAATTCTTTTGGTTTATAATTTTTACTCAAATATAATCACCCCTAAATATATTATATTACATTTGATTATATTTGAATATATTTTTAATAACTATTAATATTCTCCTAAATAACAAGTATATTGTTATTTAACTTTTTTATATCCAAGTTCCTTTAAAAGATTTTGATTATCTCTCCAATCTTTCCTTACTTTAACCCAAATCTTAACATTTACCTTTGCATGTAGAAATTTTTCAATTTCATATCTTGCAGTTTCACCAATCTTTTTTAGGCATTGACCATTTTTACCTATTATTATACCTTTATGAGAATCCTTTTCACATATTAAGTCTACCTCTATATGATATTTTCCATTTGGCTTTTTTTTCATTTGAATTATGTCTACTGCAATACCATGAGGCACTTCATCTCTTAGTGTTCTTAAGGCCTTTTCTCTTACTATTTCTGAAACTACAAATCTTTCTTGAACATCAGTAATCATATCATCTGGATAATACTTAGGTCCCTCATGTAAATACTTAACCATAAGTTCTAACAATGTATCAACATTTTTGCCTTTAAGAGCTGATATAGGTATAACCTCGTCAAACTTGTATTCATTAGAATACATAACAAGAGATTCAGCCACTCTATTTTGCGTATTTTCATCAACCTTATTTAATACTAAAAAAACTGGACACTGAGCATCCTTTAATGCTTCTAATATAAATTTATCCCCACGCCCTATTTCAGTATCTGGGTTTGTTAAAAATAGAACCAAATCAACATCTTTCAATGAATCCTTAGCTGAATTAACCATATATTCGCCAAGCTTATGCTTTGGTTTATGTATTCCTGGTGTATCTACAAAAACAATTTGATAATCATCTGTTGTTAATATTGTTTGTATATTGTTTCTTGTTGTTTGAGGTTTATTTGAAACAATAGATAATTTTTCTCCCATTATCTTATTCATAAGAGTTGACTTTCCAACATTAGGTCTTCCTACTATAGTTACAAATCCTGATTTAAACATTGTACCTCCTAAAATCCTAAATCCTTTTTAGAAAAAGATCCAGGTAATAAATCTTTCATTTTTATTTCTATTACTTCTTTTTCACTTTTTGCTATGTATATTATCATATCATCGTTTTCAGCAAATTCAAGCATTACTTGCCTACACATACCACATGGATATGTAAATTCTTTTGTACTTCCAATAAGTGCCAATGCTTTAAGCTTCCTATTTCCTTTTGATACGCCATTAAAAATAGCTGTTCTTTCTGCACAATTTGTAGCACCATATGATGCATTTTCTATGTTACACCCTGTATAGATTACATTATCTTCAAAAAGTGCAGCAGCACCAACACTAAATTTAGAATAAGGACAATATGAATTTTCTTTAGCCTTAATAGCTTCTTTTACTAATTTTTCTTTCATTTTAATCATCCTTTTTTATAGTATATCTATTTATATTAATTAATTCAAATTTTAAATATAGAAAAAATAAGCATAGTAACAAGCACTCCAAAAATAGCACCAACAATAACTTCCCATATAGAATGAACCTTTGAATCCACTCTACTTTGAGCTGTAATAAGTGCCATTACAAAACTTAAAACAATACATGTTTGAGATTCTGTCAAAAAAGATATTGCTGTTGCTATGGCAAAGGATATTGCACTATGACCACTTGGCATACCTCCCTTAAGGGGAGTTCCTTCACCAAAAAATGCTTTTATAATAACTGTTAAAAAACAAACTACAACAATTGCTATTAAAATAGCATAGGGTTCTGAATTTTTAGCTCTATGTATTAATGCATATGATATTGTAGAAAGTTTATCCCAAAAAATTATATAACCACATATTACGGCACCTACTGCTGTAATAAACACACCACCAGCTGCAGCATTTTTTGCGACCTTTGCAAGAGGATGATAATAATTTGTTGTCATATCAATAGCTGCTTCTATAGCTGTATTTATAAGTTCTGCTGCAATTACCATAGTAACACATATACCAACTATTAAAACTTCTATTTTTGATATATCAAAAAAGAAACAAGCTATTAATACAAGAACAGCTACAGTTAAATGTATCTTCATATTCCGTTCTGTTCTTGCAGTTTCTATAATTCCCTTTATAGCATTATTAAAACTATCTAACAAATTTGGACACTTCATAATTTAACCCCTTTTAATATCTAATAAATTTAATATTTCTTCTTCTCTCCTTCTCATAATCACTTTATCTTCTTCTTCCATATGGTCATATCCTAAAAGATGCAAAACTGAATGTACAACCAAATATGAAACCTCTCTTTCAAAAGAATGATTATATTCCTTACTTTGCTCTAAAGCTTTTTCTAAAGATAATACAATATCACCTAATACTAGTTTATCTTCATCTAAGAATGTTTTGTCAAAAACAAAATCCTTGTAATATTCTTTAAACACCATTTTATTTTCATAATCAAGCATAGGAAATGATAATACATCTGTTTCTCTATTAATATTTCTATTTTCCTTATTTATTTGTTTTATTTCTTCATTATCTACAAACAAAACAGATATTTCATAAGGAACCTTAACTTCTTCTTCCTTAAGGGCAAAATCTATAACTTTTTTTAATTTTTCTATTTGTTCCTCATTAATTTCTATTTTATTTTGGTTATTTTCAACATAAATCATTTAATCTCTCCATTTATAATTTAGTCTTATCTGTAGGATACTCAATTCTTTGATGATATATACCTGTTAATCCCTTTAAAAAGCATTTTCTTATTTTACTTAAATCCTTTAAAGTAAGATCACAATTTTCAAGTTGTCCTGTTTGAAGTTTATCTTCTATAATATCATATACCATTTTTTCAATCTTTTCCTTTGTAGGATCATTTATAGATCTTACTGCTGCTTCAGTTGAATCTGCAAGCATAAGAATTCCAGCTTCCTTTGTACTAGGAATTGGTCCTGGATAACTAAAATCCTCTTCTTTAACCTCATCTGGATTCTCTGAATTATTTTTAACAGTATAATAAAAATACTTTACAAGAGTAGTTCCATGATGTTGTGCAATTAAATCCTGTATTATTTTAGGAAGATTATATTCCTTTGCAAGCTCTACTCCATCTTTAACATGAGCTGTGATAATTAACGTACTAAGTGTAGCATTTATTTTATCATGTGGATTTTCCTTTCCTAGCTGATTTTCTTTAAAAAAGTACGGTCTTGTAATCTTTCCAATATCATGATAATATGCACCAACTCTTGCTACTACAGAATTAGCACCAACTTCATCAGCTGCTAGTTCTGCAAGGTTTGCAACCATCATGCTATGATGATATGTCCCAGGAGCTTCCATTAAAAGTCTCTTTAATAGTGGACTATTAGGATTACTTAATTCTAATAATTTTAATGTAGTTACTATATCAAAAGTTGCTTCAAATACTGGTAAAAAGCCTATAGCAAGTACTCCTGATAAAAATGTTCCAATTATTACAAATAATGAATTTAATAATATTTCACTTAGGTTATTTGACAAAATATATCCTATTGAGAAATTTAATATGGTAACAATAATTGCTATGTAAATAGTAGCATATAATATATCATTTCTTTGCTGCAATTTTTTTATTATAGTAGATCCTAAAATCACATTAGCTATTGCAAGAAGTATAACCTGCGGATCAAATCCTACTAAAGCTGCTATAACTATTACATTAACTGCATTCATAACAAGAGATATTTTAGAATTAACAAGAAGCGTAATAAGTATTGGTGCACAAGCAAAAGGAATTAAATATTCACTAGCAAATCCAACAAATCTTGCTAACACTAGAGATGTTGTTGATATTAAATTTATAAGAAATACCTTTTTAAAATTTTTATTTATATTAGGATGATTTTTATAAATATAATAATTTTGAATAAATAATACCGCCAAATAGAATACAGCTACTATTAAATATAAAATATCAAAGCCGCTACTGTCTTCCTTAAGGATACCCAGTTCCTTTAATTGGTTTATTTGAGATTCTGTAACTGGTTCTCCCTCCTTAACAATAATTTGATTTTTTTTGATAACTACTTTTTCAACACTTTTTTCTACTTCTTGAATTTTTTCATTAGTTTTCTCTTTGTCAAAGAAGAAATTTGGTTTTATTTCATTTGAAATTATATTTTTAATAGTAGAATTAATATCACCACTATATCCAAGTTCATCAACTTTTGAATTTGCATAGTTCTTTGCTTTTTCTAAGCTTTCACTATTTCCATCTTCAATATTCATTTCATAAACATTATCAATAATACCTAAAATCTTTTTTTGAATAATTTTAAGAGCATCCTGTTGTGTAGTTAAAAGTAAATTTAAATCACTATATTCTAATGATACATTATATTGTTCTTGTAATTTTTTTATTTTAGATGCCTCATCTGAAGATTCTATAGCTACACTGCTAATATTTTTAAAAAGTTCATTAATGTCATCTTCTGCTTGTATTTTTACTTCACCCTTTTGCGTATACTGCTTATCAACCTTGTCTATTGCCTCTTGAAGCTTTTTTTGTGAAGCAGCTTCATCTATAAACTCTTTTGAAGCCTTAACATCACTTTTAGCAATTTCACCTACAGATAAATCATATTTCTGTGGAGCAACTGCAGTTATCAAAAGTATATAACCTATAAAAAAAGTAATTATATATAAAATACACTTTTTTACAAAGTTTTTATGGTCCTTTATTTCAAATGATTTTTTTCTCATTTTATCATTTCACCTTCTCTAGTTTACGTAAAAAATCAATTTTTAAGAGCTATATCTTGCTCAACTTTAAACATTACCTTTACATTTATTTTACCATTTTCTATATCCTCTGCATAGGAAGAATAATCTACTATTTGAGCATCACTTGATAATGTAGCATTTAATGAATCCTTTAGCTTTTCTATACAAAAATTAACAGCTTGTTCTTTATTAATATCAACTATTTCTTCTTGCATTTCTGTATATTTAACTTTATTTATCAAAAAATTATTCTCTTCTATTTTATCATAGTTTTTATAGTTATTCTTGAATTTTTTTAAGTAAATCTTCATTCCAAAAGCATTTATATAAATATCTTCAGCAGTTTTACCTGTTTTCTTCATTTCCTTTCCTTTTATCTGCATTTCCATTGATTTTTCATAAAATGTATTAGCAATTACTACTCCTTCTGCCATTTCCTCATATTCAAGACCTTCCTTGCCATCTTGAGCTTTTATAAGTACATCTCCTTCTTTTACCATATCTCCTGGTTTTACAACTGCAGTGCCAGATTTAACATAAATTTTTTTCACTTCTCCATCCATTTTTGAAATACAATCATTAATAGTATTTTCTTCCAAATCCGGTGGATTAACCTTTTCAATAACCTTTACCTTTAAAGATACCCCCTCAATTCTTACCCTCACCCAAAGAATTCTATCATCTATGCTTTCAAGTTCTTTTTCAATAATAGTGTCTTGAATTTTATTTTTGCTTATACCTGGTTTTATTTTCATTAAAAAAAGCTCTTTTCTAATTTCAAAAGGAGCAATATTTTCACCAGTTTCTATATCAACAGACCATATATAATTAGATAAACAATATATAATTACAAAAAAAATAACTACACCAATAAATAAAGTAATTTTTTTCTTTGAATTATTTATATAATATTTAATTCCTTCTTCCTTTATAATTTGATATTTTCCATCATATTCTTTAACTATTTTTAATGTATTATCCAAATCCTTATAACTTATTGTTATTTGTATTTTTACAATATCTATTTTTTTTATTTTAGTAAGGTTAATTTTATTTTCATAAAGACTATTAATAAATCTTTCTATTTGTTTTAATTCAATATTTAATGTTATAGATCCCTTATTAATCATATGATCTTGCCTCATATTCTATTGCTTTAAATATTCCACTTAAAATAATTGTATGTGAACTTATATATAATATTTCAAAATTATTTCCTTTAATGCTAATTACCCCTACTTTTGAATTTATCTCTACAATCTCTGTTTGAAATTTTTTTATACCATTATGATTTTCTATAGTAACTTCATTCATACCAACAATTGTTATTTTGGGTATTTTAAGAACAATATCTTCAGGCAACATTGTAACATCTGCAGCAATTTTTTTTATTTTCTCTACACTATTATTCACTTATATTTTCTCCTTTAAATGCTTTATATAAATTTATGATATTAGTGCAAAAAAAATAACAAAAAGAACTTGATAGTTCTTTTTGTTATTTATTAGTTAAGTATTGTTTTACAATTCCACTTACAAGTTTGCCATCAGCTTTACCTACAACCTTAGGTCTAACTACTGCCATAACTTTTCCCATATCTTTCATGCTATTTGCGCCCACTTCAATAGCTGAATCTTTAACTATTTGTTTGATTTCATCTTCACTTAACTGCTGAGGAAGGTAGTTAAGCAAAATTTCGATTTCGGCTTTAGCCTCATCAACTAAATCTTGTCTACTTCCTTTTTCGAATTCAAGTAAAGCTTCTCTTCTTTGCTTGACTTCCTTAGCTAAAATTTCAATAGTTTCAGCATCATCAATTTTTCTATTATCAGTTTTTTCAACTAATAGTATAGCTGACTTTGCAGTACTTAAAACATTAGCTTTAAACTTATCCTTCGCTTTTAAAGCGCCCTTCCAATCTTCTTGAAGTCTTTCTTTTATTGTCGGCATACTAATTCATACCTTCTTTCCAAAGCTAAAGTTCTATTTGAACTTTCTCTTTCTAGCAGCTTCTGATTTTTTCTTTCTCTTTACACTTGGTTTTTCGTAATGTTCTCTCTTTCTTACTTCTGAAAGAACTCCTGCTCTTGCACATTTTCTCTTAAATCTTCTTAACGCATTTTCAAGAGTTTCGTTTTCTCCAACTTTTATTTCTGACATTTAATTATCCCTCCCTCCGCTAGCTAAAATTGTCTATTAACTCAGCTACGGGCTTAATAACACAACTAGTATTATACAATATATTTAGTAAAAATGTCAACTACTCGTATAATTTTTTTAATATTATTTATACTTAATGTTAACATAACTTTAATGGAAGCTTAGCACCTCCAAGTATGTGGAAATGTATATGATGCACTGATTGGCCTGCATTATCACCAGTATTAGATATTACTCTGTAGCCATCTTTGTCTATTCCATGCTCTTTTGCAATTTTACCTATTACTTCAAAAATATGTGCAATAACTTGAGAATTTTTATAATTCACTGCATTTACACTTTCAATATGCTCTTTAGGAATAACTAAAATGTGAACTGGTGCTTCTGGATTAATATCTTTAAAAGCCAATACCTTATCATCTTCATATACCTTATCACTTGGAATTTCACCCTTTATTATCTTACAAAAAATACAATCATCCATGTATATCACCTCCTTTTATTAAATTAATTTTCCAGTAATCTTGTCACTATAAGCCTTTTCAAGCTTGCAATTAACAAAGTTTCCTATTTTGTCTTTTGATGCACCTTCAACTTCTACTTTTATATAATTTTTTGTATACCCTTCAAATATGCCATCTTTTCCCTTAACTTCCTGTTCTAAAAGAACATTCATTTCCCTACCTATGAATTTTTCATGATAAGATTTTTCATTAATATTATTAAGTTCAATTAGCGCTTTACTTCTTTCCTCTTTAATTTTACCATCTACTTGATCTTTCATAGCAGCTGCTCTTGTTCCTGTTCTTTTACTATACTTAAAAACATGAGTTTTGGTAAGTTTTAAATCTTTTAAAAAGTTATATGTTTCTTGAAATTCTTTTTCTGTTTCTCCAGGAAAGCCTACAATTACATCTGTTGTTATAGAAACATCCTCTAAATTTTCTCTTAAAACATTAACTATATGCTTATATTCTTCCGTATTATATCTTCTATTCATTCTTTTTAAGACACTATCACATCCACTTTGAAGTGACAAATGAAATTGAGGGCATAATTTATTCATATTTTTTATTTTTTCAACAACTTCATCAGTAAAAAATGCTGGTTCAATGGAACCTATTCTAACTCGTTCTATTCCGTCTATTTTTTCTACTTCCTCTAAAATATTAATAAGATCTATATTTTCATCTAAATCCAATCCATATGATGCAATATGTATTCCAGATAAAATAATTTCTTTAAAACCATTTTGTGCAAGTCTCTTTACTTCACTTAATACTTTATCAGGTTTCTTAGAACATACTGCCCCTCTTGAATATGGAATTGCACAATATGTACAAAATCTATTGCAACCATCTTGAATCTTTAAAAATGCCCTTGTTTTATCTTGATATTCTTCTATATTTAAATCCTCAAATACTTTATTTTTCAAAACGCCATCTACATGCACTTGAATTTTGCCTTCATCTATTGCCTTATTAACATAATATACAACATCACCTTTATTTCTTGTTCCAAGTACTACATCTACACCTTCAATAGCTGATACTTTATCTGGTGCAAGCTGAGAATAGCATCCAACAACTGCAATAATAGCCTTTTCATTTAATCTTCTTGCCTTACTTATTATTTGCCTTGATTTTTTATCACCCATATTAGTCACTGTACATGTATTAACAACATAAACATCTGCCACTTCTGAAAAATCGACTATTTCGTAACCTTCTCTTATAAATTTTTCAGCCATTGCTTCTGATTCATATTGATTAACTCTACAGCCAAGGGTAGAAAATGCCACTTTCATATTAAATACTACCTCCTAAATCTCCTAGTTCATACTGAATTAAAGATGCTGCTACAAATCCTGCTGTTTCTGTACGAAGAATTCTTTTTCCAAGAGTAACAACATAAGCACCATTTTCCTTAAGTTCTTTTATTT
The DNA here is from genome assembly GCF_052066735.1 of Clostridium sp. HCP1S3_C6. Taxonomy (NCBI): domain Bacteria; kingdom Bacillati; phylum Bacillota; class Clostridia; order Eubacteriales; family Clostridiaceae; genus Clostridium; species Clostridium sp. HCP1S3_C6. Next base: position 22,500 of record NZ_JBQHRN010000027.1, on the reverse strand, counting down.
CCTCTTCTTCAAAACCACCTTCAGGTCCAATTATTATTCCAACACTTTTTACCTTTGTTTTACTTTCTATTGAATCCATAAGCTTCTTTATGCCAAAATTTTCTGCATTTTCATAAGGAACTATAAACAAATCCATATCCTTTATTTTTTCTAACACTTCCTTAAAGGAAATAGGCTCATAAACCTTTGGAATTATGCTCCTTTTACTTTGTTTTGCAGCTTCTTTTGAAATTCTATTTAATCTATCTATTTTTTTAAATTCTCCCTTAAGCTTAACATCTACTCTCGAAGTAATAACTGTAAAAATTTCATTTACTCCAAGTTCTGTGCATTTTTGAACTATTAAATCCATTTTTTGTGCCTTTGGCATACCTTGAAACAAAGTAATTTTAACTGGGCTTTCATTATTAATTGTTAATTCTTCAATGATATCAACATCAACTTCAGTTTTCGTAATATCCTTAATTTTTGCAAGATATTCTCTTCCTTTAGTATTATTTATAATTACTTCTTCACCTTCTGTAAGCCTTAAAACTTTATAAATATGTTTAACATCATCGCCAATTATTTTTGCAGAATTATTATAGAAATTATTTTCTTCTGTAAAAAATTTATGCATAAGCCATGCTCCTTATTTTAATTTTGCAATTATACAATTCCATTCACCATCATTATTTATTTTTATAACTTCAAAACCACATTCCTCAAGCTTATCTGTAACCATTTTTACTCTATCATTAATTATTCCTGATGTAATAAAATATCCATTTTTATTTATAACTTTACTTACATCCTCTGTTAATATACATATTACTTCTGCAATAATATTTGCAATTACAATATCTGCCTTGCCATCAATAACATCAATTAAATTTCCTTCTAATATTTTAATGTTATCTACATCATTAAATTTTAAATTTTCATTTGCAGATTCAACAGCCACAGGATCTAAATCTACACCTACTGCCATTTTTGCTCCAAGTTTTGCAGCTGCTATTGAAAGTATACCTGATCCACAACCTATATCAAAAACTGTACTATCACTTTTTACGTATTTTTCTAAAGCTTTAATACACATTCTTGTAGTTTCATGTTCACCTGTACCAAAAGCCATTCCTGGATCTAATGATATAACAATTTCATCATCTTTCTTTTCATATTCTTCCCATATAGGTCTAATTACTATCTTTTCGCCTACTTTAACAGGTTTATAATACTTTTTCCAGTTATTAGCCCAATCTTCTTCATGCATTTTTTCAGATTCAACTTTTCCAAGACCTATATCAAATCCCATATTTTTAATTTCTTCTACTTTTTCTTTTATATATTTTACTAATTCATCAATATTATCTTCTTCTGAAAAATAACCTTTTACTACTGCGAATTTCCCTTTATGTTCTAAAACATTTATATCTGCAAAATCCCATGTAAGTGGTCCTTGTTCTCTTCCTAAAATATCTTGCGGATCTTCTATAGCTACACCTTTACAATCCAATCCATAAAAAATACCTGATATTGGTTCAAGAGCCTCGCTTTTAGTTATAACCCTAATTTCAATCCAAGTTCCTTCCAAAAAAATCATTCCTCTCTTTTTTGCTATATATTTATAATATTATACTTTCAAGAAGTGTAATGTCAACTTGTTTGGAAAGATATGGTATAATATTATATAAAATGGAGGTAATTATGAAAAATAAACTTAACATAAAAATAGGATAATAATTTTTATGTAAAAACTTTTACATAAAAAATTATTATCCAAAAAATGCATTATTATACTAAATATTTATTTAAAAGTAAGTTAAATTCATAAGATTTTTCATTCATATAACAATCAAATCCTATGCCTGATTTTTCAATAGCTCTTCCAAGTTCGTGTAAAAATACAGGAATTCTTTCAGGTAAAATATCTCCTTTTTCATGGCCCATTTTTACTTCATTTATATTACATGAACCACCAATATACAATGTAAATACATTTTTTACTTCATTATCAATTTTCTTTTTTTTACCACAAAATCCTATTTTCCCAATCTCATGTACTCCACAAGAATTATGACATCCAGATATAAATACACGTGGAAGGGCATCAGATTTCCTATTTTGCTCATTGTAATAATTTAATATATTCTGTAGCAACTCTTGACTATTGCAAATTCCCATTTGACAAGTAGGCACTCCTATGCATGATATACTTTGTTCTAATAAAGTATCTCCACCAATATTTTTAGTAAGTTCAAGTATTTCTTCTGCTTCTTTACCATTTAGATTTCTTATATATAATCCTTCACACATTGATAGTCTTATATCAGTTCCATTATTAATACTTTCTAACTTTTGCATTAGCATAATAAGATCCTCTATTAACATTTTGCCTCCAATAGGATGAATATAAACTGAATATAATCCTTTTTGCTTTTGTTCAATTAATCTATGATTCTTTACTGGAGTTTCTATGCCTTCTTTTACTATATTATTTTCACTTAAATCATCATTAACATCAAAGCCTCCTATAGATTTTTGAATCTTGCTATATTCTTTGAATTTACTTACAAAATCTTCATTACCAATTTTATCACGAATATATCTTATTCTGGCTCTAGCTCTATTTTTATAATCTCCTTCTTCCATAAACAATTTAATCATGCCTTGAACATAATAAATTACATCTTTAGGTTCTATTAATTCATCTACTTCTAATGCCATTTTAGGATTCATTCCAAGGCCTCCACCTATATATACCTTAAAATACTTTTTGCCGTCTTTAATAACAGGTAAAAAACCTAAATCCTGAACAGTTACATGAGCAGTATCTTCTAGGGAATTTGAAAATGACACCTTTATTTTTCGTGGAAGATTATATGTATATATTCTTTCTAAAAAGTAATTACCTACTGCTAATGCATATACTGTAGGATCAAAAATTTCACTTTTATCAACACCAGATAAAGGTGACAATGCAACATTTCTAGGATAATCTCCACCAGCACCTCTAGTGTATATATCATTTTCTAATGCTTCTTCCATTAAATCACATACAGAATCAATAGTCATATTATGGAACTGAATTGCTTGCCTTGTTGTTAAATGAATCTCTTGTAGATTATACTTTTTTGCAAATTCACATATCTTTTTAAATTCTTCTATACTTGTAACACCTGATGGTATTCTAAGTCTTATCATGAATTTTTGCCCATCTCGTTCAGCATATACTCCCATACCACCTGAAATATGTTTGAACTCCATTTTACTAATTTCTTTATTTAAAAACTTATGACCATCTTCTCTAAAATTATTGATCTCACTAAGTAATACTTTTTTTAACTCACTCACAATAAATCACCTCAAAAGTCTTTTACTTAGTTTAACTCATTTTTTTTATTCTATTCTTCAATTTTAAATCAAGAATTTTCTTTAACTTTTCCTTTTAAATAAAACATTAGACACTTACTACACTAGACTAATAAAAAGCCTTACACAAAAATAATTTAAAAATTAATTTCGTGTAGGCTTTTTTTTACTTTTTAAAGAATCCGCCTTTATGCTTTTGTTTTACTTTAATGCCTTGATCTTCGACTTTTTCGCCGCCAGCTTCCATAAATTCTACCATTGCAGCTTTTTGTTTTTCATTAATATTTTTAGGGATATCAACAATTACCTTTACATATTGATCTCCTGTATAACTTGAATTTACCTTTGGTACACCCTTTCCTTTAAGTCTGAATAAAGTTCCTGATTGTGTTCCTGCTGGTATTTTATATTCTACACTTCCATGAACAGTATCAACAGTAATATCTGTTCCAAGTATTGCCTTGCCTACAGATATATGAGCATCTGTATATATATCGTTACCTTTTCTTACAAATTGTTTTGAAGGTGAAACTCTTATTCTTACATAAAGATCACCAGCTGGTCCTCCATTTTTACCATGTTCACCTTGTCCTCTAAGTGGTATAACATTACCAGTATCTACTCCTGCTGGAATCTTAACTGTAATTCTTCTGTTCTTTCTTAAATGACCTTTTCCTTTACATTCATGACATGGCTTTTCAATAATTTTACCAGTACCACCACATTTATCACAAGTTGTAGTTGTAACAAAATTTCCAAGTGGAGTTCTTCTTTGAACCTTTACTTGTCCTGATCCATTACAATGTGGACATGTTTTAGAAGATGTTCCTGGTTCTGCTCCTGTACCATGACATACATCGCAATTTTCACTTCTTGTAATTGATATTTCTTTTTCAACACCAAAAACAGCTTCTTCAAATGTTAAATTTAAAGTATATTCAAGGTCATTTCCTGGAACTGGTCCATTCTTTCTTCTAGAAGAGCTACCTCCTCCTCCAAAGAATGAATCAAATATATCAAATCCCATACCACCAAAATCAAAGTCAAATCCACCAGCGCCACCTGCGCCACCAAATCCACCGTTAAAATCAGCAGTTCCATATTGATCGTATCTTGCCTTCTTTTCTGGATCTGATAAAACTTGGTAAGCTTCATTTATTTGCTTGAATTTTTCTTCTGCTTCTTTATTGCCTTGATTTTTATCTGGATGATATTTCATAGCTAGCTTTCTGTATGCTCTTTTTATTTGGTCATCACTAGCGCCTTTTTCAAGTCCAAGATCTTTATAATAATCTTTGCTTGCCATTATATTTTCACCGCCTGTAATTTTTCTCATTCATAAAAAAGGAAGACGACTTAAGCCTTCCTTTTATGATTATATATTACTAAGTTTAGTTTTGACAACTATTTATCATCATTTACTTTAAAGTCTGCATCTACTACATTGTCATCCTTTGGTCCTTCATTTTGTGTTGCTCCTTGCTCAGCTCCCATATCTGGTCCTGCTGCACCTTGAGGTCCTCCAGCTTGTTGATATAACTTAGAAGATACTGCATAGAATTCTTGAGTTAATTCTTCTGTAGCTTTCTTTATAGCTTCAGTATCATCACCATCTTTAACCTTCTTAACTTCTTCAAGTTTAGCTTCTATCTTAGCTTTGTCATCTGCAGATACCTTATCACCAAGTTCTTTTAATGAACTTTCAGTTTGATAAATTATTTGTTCAGCATTATTATGAACTTCTATTTTTTCTTTTCTCTTCTTATCTTCATCTGCGTATTTAGCAGCTTCATCTACTGCCTTTTGAACTTCTTCATCACTAAGATTAGTTGAAGCAGTAATTGTAATGTTAGCTTCCTTACCTGTTCCCTTATCAAGAGCTGATACTTTAACAATACCATTTGCATCTATATCAAATGTTACTTCGATTTGAGGAATTCCTCTTGGAGCTGGTGCTATTCCTGAAAGATTAAATCTTCCAAGGCTCTTATTATCAGCAGCCATTTGTCTTTCACCTTGTAATACGTTTATATCAACTGAAGTTTGATTATCTGCATAAGTTGAGAATATTTGACTCTTCTTTGTTGGAATTGTTGTATTTCTTTCTATTAATGGAGTTGAAATACCACCTGCTGTTTCAATACCAAGTGTTAATGGAGTTACATCAAGTAATAATACATCTTTAACTTCTCCTGTTAATACACCTGCTTGAATAGCTGCACCTATTGCAACACATTCATCTGGATTAACTCCCTTTGATGGTTCTTTTCCAGTAAAGTTTTTAACAGCTTCAACAACTGCTGGAATTCTTGTAGAACCACCTACTAATATTACTTTGTCTACATCATTAATTGAAAGACTAGCATCTGCTAAAGCTTTCTTCATTGGTTCTATTGATCTTTGAACTAAATCAGCAGTTAATTCATTGAATTTAGCTCTAGTAAGATTCATATCTATATGTTTTGGACCTGTAGCATCTGCTGTAATAAATGGTAAGTTAATATTTGTTTGAGTTGAAGAAGATAATTCTATTTTAGCTTTTTCAGCTGCTTCTTTTAATCTTTGAAGAGCCATTTTATCATTTCTTAAATCAATACCATTTTCTGATTTAAATGTATCAGCTATATAATCCATTATCTTATTATCAAAGTCATCTCCACCAAGTCTTGTATCACCATTTGTTGCTAAAACTTCAAATACACCATCACCAAGTTCAAGTATAGATACATCAAATGTACCTCCACCTAAATCATAAACTAATATCTTTTCATTTTGTTCTGTTTTATCAAGACCATATGCAAGTGAAGCTGCTGTTGGTTCATTTATAATTCTTAAAACTTCAAGTCCTGCTATTTTACCTGCATCTTTAGTTGCTTGTCTTTGAGCATCATTAAAATATGCTGGTACAGTAATTACTGCTTGAGTAACTTTTTCTCCTAAATAACTTTCAGCATCAGATTTAATTTTTTGAAGTATCATTGCTGAAATTTCTTGTGGAGAATATTCTTTATCATCAATTTTAGTTTTATGACTAGTTCCCATTTCTCTTTTAATTGAAATTATTGTTTTGTCTGGATTTGTAATTGCCTGTCTTTTTGCAACTTGACCTACTAATCTTTCACCATCTGCTTGGAAAGATACAACTGATGGAGTAGTTCTAGATCCTTCTGAGTTTGCTATTACAACTGGTTCTCCACCTTCCATAACAGCTACACATGAATTTGTTGTTCCTAAATCAATACCTATAATTTTTCCCATGATTATTCCTCCTAATCTTATATATTAATCTTTATTTTTTTACTTAATTATTAAATATTTTAATTTGCAACCTTAACAACTGAATGTCTAATTACCTTTTCGCCTCTCTTGTATCCTTTCATAAATACTTCAGCTACTTGGTTTTTATCAAAATTTTCATCTTCTACATGCATTACTGCTTGATGAAGATTTGGATCAAAGTCCTTTGATGCATCTATTTCTTCTACTCCCAATTTTTCAAAAGCTGATTGAAGTCCTTTTATAGTCATTTCAATTCCTTTTTTAAGGTCCTCAAAATTTCCTTCTGCTAAAATTGCTCTTTCTAAGTTATCAGCTACTGGAAGTATTTCTTTAAGTACATCTACACATGCATCTGTGTAAATTCCTTCTTTTTCTTTTGCTGTTCTTTTTCTAAAATTATCATATTCAGCTGTTTGTCTTAAAAGTCTATCTTTTAATGTTTGAACTTCATTTGTAAGTTTTTTTACTTCATCTTTACTTTTTCTAAGCATAGTAAATGTATCCTCTGAATTTTCTTTTGATTCATCCTCTTCATTATTTTCTGTATTTTCATTTAAGTTATTATCTTCATTTTCTATAACATTTTCTTCTTCAGAAACATTATCTTTTTCTAAATTTTCATCTTCTAACTTAACATCTTTTTCTTTATTAGTCATTAAAATTTCCCACCTCTTTTATAATCTTTGATTTTTTAATGTATCATTAAGTTCTTTCATAACTTGAGCCATTATTGCAATAACCTTTGAATAGTTAATTCTTCTAGGACCTATTAAACCAATTGTACCAATTGGACCATTTCCCATTGAATACTCTGCTGAAATAATACTGCAATTCTTTGCTTCTGGAAGATAATTTTCATCTCCAATTTTTATACTTATATCACCATTTGGTGCTAATAATTTTAATACATAATCTTTATTGTAGAGCAGATTAAGTATCTCTTTTGCATTGTCTATATCGTTGTATTCTGGATAATTAAATATGTTAGTAGTTCCCTCCATAAATATTTCTGATGTATCTTCTGACCTTAATGTTTCATAAAGTGCAGGAACTATTGCATTAAATATATCATCATAACCAGATAAATCAGATTTCATATTGTTTATTACTTCTAAATTTATTTCTTCAATTGTAAGATCAGCTAGCCTTTTGTTAAGAACTTGATTTATTATAAATAAATCTTTTTCATTTGGCATTGAGTTAATCTTTATTCTATGATTTTTTATAACTCCACTACTTGTTATTATCACTGAAACTAAATTATGATCATCCACTCTTATAAGTTGAACAGATTTAATACAACTCTTACGCATAGAAGGCGTTTGTACTATACATGTTAAATTAGTCAATTCAGATAAAAGACTACTTGCTTGCTTTACAATTTTATCAACTTCAAGCATAGCACAATCAATAACATATTTCTTTATTTGAAGTTCCTCATCATCTGATAATTTAGATTGTTTCATTAAGTTATCAACATATAACCTATATCCCTTACTTGATGGAATTCTTCCTGCAGATGTATGAGGCTGTTCTAGAAGTCCCATTTCTTCTAAATCTGACATTTCATTTCTTATTGTAGCAGGACCTACTCCTAAATCATACTTTTTAGCTATAGTCCTAGAACCTACAGGTTCACCTGTATTTATATAGTCATTTATTATAGCTTCTAAGATTTTTATTTTTCTCTTATCTATAGCCATAAACATCACCTCATTTTATTAGCACTCGTCATTCATGAGTGCTAATGACTATGCTTTTATAGTATTCTCAAAGATGATTTTTGTCAATGCATTATGGGTTTCTATATTTTCATTTTCTTAAGATATATATAATATTACTCTCTTTTTCTCTGTTTTTCTTAAAATTACTCCATTTTTAAAAAATAAATTCACACATTACTTCATTAGAAAATTCAATTCCTAAAGGTGTTAATTTTATTCTTTCATCTTTATCTAATAATAATCCTTTTTTTATATTATTATTTATTTGAGAGTTATATATACTATAAATATTCTTTTTAAATCTTCTTTCAAATTCAAGCTTTTCTATGCCTTCTATCATTCTTAATCCCATAAACATAAATTCTTCCATATTATCATTTAAATTATTAATATTTTCTATAATTTCTGTACTTTTATTATTATCTATTAAATGTATATATTCTTTTATATCCTGTACATTCTTAATTCTTTTTGAATCAATAAATGAACTGCTATATGCCCCAACTCCTAAGTATTCATTGCATTTCCAATATTGTATATTATGAAAACACCTTTTATTATCTTTTGCAAAATTAGATATTTCATACTGATTATACCCATTTAATTCTAATAATTCTTTTCCCTTATGATACATTTCTCTCTCTTGATCTTCATTAGGCAAATTCAATTTTTCATTTTCATAGTCCTTAAAAAAAGGAGTACCTTCTTCTATAATAAGACTGTACGCGGAAATATGCTCTGGTTTTAAATTAATAATTTCTTTTAGGCCATTAATGTAATTTTTTACACTTTGATTTGGGAGTCCAAACATTACATCTATATTTACATTATTAAAACCGTATTTCCTTATCTTTTGGTAGTTTTCCTTAAATTGTTCAAAAGTATGTATTCTACCTATAGATTTTAGTATATTATTATCTACTGATTGAAGTCCAATACTTATTCTATTAATATTGTATTTTTTTATAATTTTCAGTTTATTATCACTTATGGTTCCTGGATTACATTCTATAGTTTTTTCAGCATTTTCCTTAAAATTAAGCTTATCTAAACATTTAAGAAGTTTCTCTAAATCTCCTTCACTTAAATAACTTGGAGTACCTCCTCCTATAAAAAGACTCCTTATAATATATTTTGTTGCCTTCATATTAATTTCTTTTATTAGCGCATTAATATAATCACTCATAAGATTTTCTCTATTTGCAAAAGATGGGAAGTCACAGTATAAACATTTACTTTTACAAAAAGGAATATGCACATATAATGATAATTCTTTCATTTTTTTCTCCTAAAAAATTTTTCTCTTCTAAAAATAGATATCGCATTAGATTTTTAACCTCTAATGCGACAATTGTTATTAATGTTTATTATTTTTAAGTGTAGCCTCAATTATTTGTTTCATTAAGCTTCTATTCTTTCCTTGCCTCGCAAAAATTTTAATTTTAAGTAAGCCACAATTTCAAGTCATACACCTAACTTAATTATGCCAATGCTCTCTAGGCCCTAAATATTTGCTTTAAGCAAAGCGTAAAAGCACTTAATTATCTAATTTTTTATTTAATCAACTTTAAGAACAGCCATAAATGCCTCTTGTGGAACTTCAACAGATCCAACTTGTCTCATTCTCTTCTTTCCTTCTTTTTGCTTCTCTAGAAGCTTCTTCTTTCTTGAAATATCACCACCATAGCATTTTGCAAGTACGTCTTTTCTCATTGCTTTAATTGTTTCTCTTGCAATAATTTTAGAACCAATAGCTGCTTGTATTGGAATTTCAAAAAGCTGTCTTGGAATTATTTCCTTAAGCTTTTCTGCTATTGCTCTTCCCTTTGCATAAGCTCGCTCTTCTGGAACAATCATAGATAATGCATCTACAATATCCCCATTTAATAATATATCAAGTTTTACAAGTTTTGTTCTATTATAGCCTTTATGTTCATAATCAAGAGAAGCATATCCTCTTGTTCTTGATTTTAATGTATCAAAAAAATCGTATATTATTTCATTTAATGGCATATCATAATTAATTACAGCTCTAGTTTGTTCTATATATTGCATATCAATATATTTACCTCTTCTATCCTGACAAAGTTCCATTACTGTTCCTACATATTCTGTTGGTGTAATTATACTTGCTTTAACTATTGGCTCTTCCATATAATCAATTTCCGTTGCTTCTGGAAGATTAGTTGGATTTGTTATTTCAAGCACTTCCCCATCAGTTTTTATTACTTTATATATTACAGAAGGCGCTGTAGTAATAATATCTAAATTAAACTCTCTTTCTATTCTTTCCTGGATTATTTCCATATGCAAAAGACCTAAGAAACCACATCTAAATCCAAATCCTAGTGCTACTGATGTTTCTGGTTCAAAATTTAAAGCTGCATCATTAATTTGAAGTTTTTCAAGTGCTTCCTTAAGTTCTTCATATTTTGCACCATCTACTGGATATATACCAGAATAAACAACAGGGATTGCAGGTTTATATCCTGGAAGTGCTTCTTCAGTAGGATTGTCAGCATCTGTTATAGTATCACCAACTCTAGCATCTCTTACATTTTTTATAGAACCTGCAATATATCCAACATCACCTGCCATAAGTTTATTTATAGGTAATAACTTAGGTGTAAATACTCCAACTTCTACTACTTCATAGACCTTATCTGTTGCCATAAGTTTAATTCTCATACCTGGTTTTACAATTCCATCTTTAATTCTTACTATGCACACTACTCCTTTATAACTATCATAATAAGAATCAAATATTAATGCTTTTAATGGTGCATTTTCATCACCTTCTGGTGGCGGAAGCTTTTCAACTATTTCCTCTAATACATCACCTATATTAAGACCTGTTTTAGCAGATATCATAGGTGCATCTTCTGCTTCTATTCCTATAACATCTTCTATCTCCTCTTTTACCTCTTCTGCTCTTTGTGATGGTAAATCAATTTTATTTATAACAGGAGCTATTTCTAAATCATTGTCTAATGCTAAATAGCAATTTGCAAGGGTTTGTGCCTGTATTCCTTGAGTTGCATCAACAACAAGTAAAGCTCCTTCACATGCTGCTAAACTTCTTGAAACCTCATATGTAAAGTCAACATGTCCTGGAGTATCTATTAAATTTAGTATATATTCTTGCCCGTCTGCTCTTTTATATATAAGTCTTGCTGCTTGAGATTTTATTGTAATTCCTCTTTCTCTTTCTATTTCCATATTGTCTAAAACTTGTTCTTCCATTTCTCTTTGAGTAAGAGTGCCAGTTGCTTCTAATAATCTATCAGCTAAAGTAGACTTACCATGGTCTATATGTGCTACTATTGAAAAATTTCTTATAAATTCTTTTCTATCTTTCATAAACTTATGTACCTTATTTCCTTTCAAACTTGTATAATAGCTAAATTATATCATAGAATAAATATTTATTCTATGACAAATAGCCCTATTATTTTTAAGTTATTTTATTACAAATTCCTTATTCCCAATTTTTATTATACTTATATGATTGTTTTTTTCGTATATTTTTATTCCTGCGTCGTCTTTGGTGAAGTTTTTAAAATCTTCTCCTAAGTCATCTTTAATAAGTTCATATTGTTCCCTTCCATTACCATAAGGAGAAAACATCTTTGTATTTATTACATTTATTCTTATAAAACATAATATTATAGCTATAAATAGAAGTAAGAAAAATATCTTATTAAAAATTTTAATAAATATATTTTTCTTGTTAAAATCTATATTTTCTTTATAATTATTACTTTTCATTTTGTTAAAATTCAACTCCAAAATAAACTATGTTATAAAATTTATTATTAACAATTTTAAAGAAAATATTCTTACTACTTCTTATTAACATACTCAGCAATAATTCTTGCTATACATTTTATAGAATTTTTAGCCTCCTCTGACGTATTAGAATCAGCCCCTATTTCTATAAGCATTGAATTATCACTTAAGCTTTGATTAAAAGCATTTTTACCAGAATTATAGGTATATATTCCATCACCTCTACACATTCCTGGATATAATTCATTTGTTCTATTTCTAAAATACTCTGCTAACTCTTTATTTTTACTATACCTTGTACTATTTTTAGCATTAACATACATTACTTTTGCAACACTTCGTCCATTTACTGTTGCAGTTACAGCAGATTTATTGTCAACAGAATCTCTATGAATATCAATTACAAGTTTAAAATCCCCATATTTTTGCAAATATCTTGTTACAGTTTCATTTGATCTTTCGTAACACTTTAAATACGAAACACTATGATTTGTTTTATCATGAATTGTAGCTATACCATAGATGTTTTCAAGTTCATTTTCTAATATATTCCCAACACCTACAACGTTATATTTTTCTTCAAAAGAGTCTGGTTTATCTTCACTATAAGACTCTGTTGTGTGAGTATGATATATTAGTACTTCTGGTTTTGTTTCATCTAAAACCTTCTTTAAATTGTCTATATCATTACTTTCAAAATTATCTTCATTTTTTACAATAGAATCTTCTCCTAAAGTAAAGCCTGATTCTGACACAACATTTTGAGAATTCTGCAATTTCTTTGTATAATTAGTAATATTAATACATGCTGCTTCAGCATTTATTATCTTATATGGATTAATATTATTTAACCCTAAAGCTTCTAAACACACATTTTTTAAGGAAAGTTTATTTTCAATAAAATCTTCATGATTATAAGTAGTATTTTTTACAATTGGCATTTCAAAATTTATTATTTGCACATATGCATATGCTCCTCTTTCCGTATTACTTTTTAAAACATTAATGACTCTAAATCCAAAAACACATGATAAAGTAAGAAGTACAACAAGTCCTAAATTTACTTTTGCATATTTATAATTTATCTCATAAAAGGACTGCAAAAATATCCCTCCTTAAATTATTTTTCTTTTTAAATATATGGAGGGACTTTTGCAATTATTAGTTGAATTTTTATAATAGATAAAACATATATTTTAATAAATAGTTAACCTAAAAACATATTAATTTCTTCTACTGTAAGATTAGGCTGAAGAGCTATATTTAATGCATTAGCTATTATCTTTGATAAAGAATCTATCATTAAATCAACTTCTTTAGGTGTAACTATCATTTCTCCTAATAAAGGATCTAATACTTCTTTAATAAGAATTCTTTTTTCATTTTTATCTACTCTTTTTAGCATATTATAAAATTCTTTTCCTTTTTCTGCTTTTTCTATTAAGCTATCCAATACCATATCTATAGCATCATTTGCAATGGTATATGCATGCACAACTGTAGGAACTCCTATTGCTATAACCTTAACTCCTAAATTCTCCTTTGAAATTGATTTTCTAAAATTATTTACACCTGCACCAGGATTTATTCCACTATCTGATATTTGAATAGTCCTGTTTACTCTTTCTGTTTTTTGCGAAGCCAACGCATCAATACATATTACAACACTTGGCTTAATTTTATCTACAAGAGATTTTATAATTTCAAAAGTTTCAATTCCTGTAACTCCAAGTACACCTGGTGATAATGCACAAGTTGAAATAACACTTTCATCTAATGCTTCAGGCATCACATCACTTAAATGCCTTGTTACCATTATATTTTCTACCACCTTTGGTCCTAAAGCATCAGGTGTAACCCTTATGTTTCCAAGTCCAACAACTAATACAGTATCTTTCTTTTGTATCTTAAGAAAATCCTTTAATACTTTTCCTAAAACTTCAGAAGAATTACTCATCATTTTACCATCATATGCAGTAAATTCAGGTATTTCCATAGTTATATAATTTCCAATAGGTTTTCCTATTTTTTCAGAACCGCTTTCATTTAAAATTTTAACTATTGTAATTTTGTTATTTTCCTTATTTATTTCTTTAATAGTTATACCATCTGCATCTTTATTATTTTCTTTTTTATATATATCAGCAGCTTCTATAGCTAAATCAGTTCTTACACTTATCATTTTTCTACTCCTTAATTTAAATAATTTATTATAGTTATAACAATATTTTTATCATTTTTGTTAAAATTATTCCTATAAAAATTAAAATTACATATTTAAAGTTTCTTTTTATGTAAATTACAAATTAATAAGTTTAACACTTGAAACTATATACTTTCAATGATATAATATAGCATGTTGATTATAAGGTTGTGCATGTTCCCCAAAAAATGCATAAAACCCAAAATTAAGGGGGTGAATTATAAAATGGCAAATATTAAATCAGCTAAAAAGAGAATAAAAGTTACTGAAGTTAAAACTAATCACAATAAAATGATTAAATCAGCTTTAAGAACTAGCATTAAGAAGTTTGAAACTGCTGTAGCAGCAAATAATGCAGAAGAAGCTAAGACTTTATTCACTAGTGCAGTTAAGGCGTTAGATACAGCTGCACAAAAAGGAGTAGTTCACAAGAATATGGCTGCTAGAAAGAAGTCTAGATTAGCTGCAAAATTAAATGCAATGGCATAATGTATAAAAAACCGGTCATAATGACCGGTTATTTTATTTTTTTACCATTAATGTCTTAATAAGCAAAAATTCTAATTCTGTTTTCTTATCTACTGTACTAGATTTTAATACATTTTCAGTATCAAGACATATTCTTAACAATCCCTCAAGTTGTTTTCTCGTAAACTTTTTACTAAGATTAGATAATTTATCACATACAAATTTAGGTCTTCTTAGTATTTTTTCTAAATCGCTACTACTTTTCCCTTCATTAAGATAAGCTTTAACATCATAAAGAGTTTTAAATTGTTTTTCAATGGAAGTAATAATAAGCATATGCTGATCTGCTTTAAATAAAAGTTCATCAAGCATATCCATTGCTTTTTCTATTTTTCTTTGAGATATTAAATCTACAAGATCAAATATGTCATCTTCACTTTTCCTTGGAAGCAATTTATCAATATCTTCTTTTTTTATTTTTCTACCATTTGCATATGAAATAAGTTTATCTATTTCATATTTTACTATGTCTAAATTTGAAGGAACTTTTTCACAAAAATATCTTACTTCCATATTTCCAATTTCAGCCTTTTGAATTTTAAAAATTTCTGAAACCTTTTTTACAAATCCTTCTCTCTTAAGCTTTTCAATATGTACTATATTGGTAATTTTGTCTAAAGACATTAATTTTTTATTTTTTTTAGGATTTTCCCTTTTATCATTAAATACATAATACATTATTAATATAGTAGTTTCAGAAATATCCTTTAAATATTCTTTTATTTCAGAAAATAACTTTTTACCTTCAGAATCACATTTTTCTTTTAAAAAATTTGCTCTATATATAACCACTACTTTCTTATCAGAAAAAAAAGGCATTGTTTCACATGCATTTTTTATAGAATCAAAATCTGTAGTAAGACCATCCATTTTAATATAATTAAGATCCATACCATCATTAGAAACAAAGGGTTTTATAATATTATTAATTGATTCTTTAATTAATTCTTCATCTATACCACATAATATATATGAATTGCTTATTTTTTTATTTTTAATATCCTTATTAAGTATGTCACCATTTATCATTTTTAAATTCTCCATCGCAAATATATTTTACTTAATACATATTACAGCCTTACTTAAAACATAAACTTCATTTGTATTTCCATTAACAAAATCAATTATATCATATTTAATATCCTTAGTGACTTTGTCACTTATTTTTAAAAGATATTTTTTATTTCCTATATGCAATACATAATTATCTTCCTCTGAAATTATTATTGCATCTTTAATCTTTACCTTACTACATTTTCTAGTGACATCATATGCTAAATTCTTTTTCTTTGATTCATTTTCCTTATAATTTTCAGAATTACATATAATTCTTCTATCACCTTTATAACTTATAAGAATTGCACCTTCATTAATATATGTAAGTTTTATTATAGGACTATATATAGTTATAAAAAATCCAATTATAGCTGAAATAACTATATAAATACTTTTTTTATAACCTTTTTTATAAAAATAAATAGAAATTAAAAAAAGACAATAAACTATAAACATTTGCTTATTTACAAAAACACTGCTATTAAAGTAATAAAGTTTTTCAACAATATAATCAAGTACATTTATTATCTTCAATAAAATATAACATAAAAAATCAAATATTCTATTGCAATTTGTAAATAAAATAAGCAAATTACCTATTTTTATTATTATAGTTAAAATAGGAACTATAATAAGATTTCCAATTAATGATACTAATGATACCTTTTCAAAATTATATATAAGTATAGGTGTTGTAAATATAGCTGATGATATTGTCATTGATATAGTTTCACGTAAAAAACTAGGCAACTTAAATAATTTTTTATCTATATTGTTTAAAAATAATATAATTCCCAAAATAGCCAAAAAGGATAATATAAATCCTAAATTAAATACTGCATAAGGCTTATATATTGTAATAACAATAGAACTAAAACAAAGAGCTCCCATAGCATTATACTTTTTTCTAAATTCTACAGCAAATACCTTCAAAAATATCATTATAAATGCCCTTAAAGACGAAAATGCTGAACCTGTAAAAATAACATATACCAATGTAATAATTACTGATAATTTTTTGCCTAATAATTTTTGAGTAATTTCATATATTAAAGCCACATGAAGGCCAGAAACACTTATAGCATGTATTACACCTAAGTTTCTCATATCTTCTTTATCTTCTTCATCTAAATAATCACTATATCCATATGATAATGAAGAAATTAATGCTGCCTTTCGTTTTCCCAAATTATTTTTAATATTATTATATAGTTTTAATCTTAATTTATATATACTTGTAATAAAATCATCTTTACTTTTACTTGCATATTTAACCTTAACTTCTCCTATATTTCCATATTCAATATCAATATTTTTTGAAAATTCTCCTTTTATAAAAAAAACTTCTCCAATATATGCCTCAGGTAAATTGCCAGTTAAATATATATTTTTACCATTGTATTCCCCAATATATGAATAAGTAAACTTTTTAGTAATTCTAACAAGTCCATTAAAATTTTTATTATTATAGCCATTACAACAATTATAATATATATAATTATTGGCAATACCAATGAAAAAAAATAATACTACACAAACTAAAAAAGTTAAAATATCCTTATTTAAAGTAGTATATAAATACAAAAAAGAAATACCAAAAAATATGACAGCTAAAATTATAGCTGCCACATTATTGCTAAAATGAATTCCATACACTATAGAAGACATAATAATAGATAAAGAAATATAAATTATAGCATTTTTATAATTCATAATTAAGCACCTCAGCACTTAATTATTCCCATTTCTTAATAAAAAATTCAAATATACTAGAAATAATTATTGATACAACAAAAATAATAAATGATAATATAGATAATTTAAAATTATATAATATTGAAATAACAATAGTTCCCATAATTAAAAATACAACTGACAAACATACTAAACAAATATTTAAGTACTTCTTCTCACATGACATTGCATAATTTTGAATAACAAGTCCACCTAAAATTAAAAAGGAACATAATCCATAATTGCTGTTTATAATGGAATTAGATATTACAATCATTAACATCCAAAGTAACCCTCTAATTACAAACTTTTTTATCTTAGAGTTATATACTTTTGTGTTTGTTGAAACTACTGTTAGTGGTAAAAATATTAATAAATTAATAAAAAGCATCATAATATAATTCATTTCACTTTTACCATGTAAAATCCACTGTACATTGACAGTAAAAATTTCACATAAGGTAATAAGCACAAAATAGTATATTTTTTTATTTAAATCAGTCATAAAATTTTTTGATACATCGAATAGTGAAACAAATCCTTTAAGATAATTATTCTTTATAAAAACATCACATATTTTTTTTACTATTTTAGGTGCTTCACCTTTACCAATAGCTACTTTAGCTACTCCTAATGAAGATAAATCACTTAAAGTTTCACCTGGAACAGCAACATTATAATTAGACTTCACATATGTACCTATTATTTTATTTTTTAATTCTGGCGTTATTTTACAAAATACCTTTACTCTTTCTAATGTATTTTTTAATTCATCTTTAGTTAGTGAATCTAATTCAACTCCCGATATTACACCAGTATTATCATTTGTAAATCCTGCTTTTTTGCCAATAGTAGATGCTGCAATAATATTATCTTCAGTAAAAAGTATTGGAATCATTCCTCTATTTTTAATTTCATTAATATCTTTATCTATATCTTTAATAAATGGATTTTTTAATGCTATTAATCCTACAAAAACTAAATTGCTTTCAATATTTTCAGAAGGTGTTGGCTTATATGAAAAATTTCTATATGAAACAGCTTGCAAATATAATCCTTCAATAGAAAGATTATAATGTACAGCTTTTATCTTTTCAATATCTTCATCTGTAATTAATCTCTCTTCTCCATCTATCATAATATGAGTACATTTACTTAAAAGAGAATCCACACTTCCTTTAACATTAGCTCTATAACCATTTTTATATTTATTAACTGTTGTAAATATTTGCTCATCAGAATCCATAGGAATATCAAAAATTCTTGGATGCTTTGAATCAATAATTGACTTATATATCTTTTTTCTTGCTGCAAATCTTAAATAAGCAATTTCAACTAAATCTCCCTCTCCAGAATCATTTTCAATATTATATTTTGCATTATTACTTAAAAGAACAGCATCTATAAGTTTTTTTACACATATATCTTCATCATAATTAATTTCATTAATATTCATTATTGAATTATTAGTATATATTTTATTTACATACATATTATTCTCAGTTATAGATCCTATTTTATCTAAAAAAATAAGTTCTACTTCATTTATTAAATTTAATGTAGATATATTTATTAGTTCTATTTTTTCCTTTAAAAGATCACTTTTTAAAACTTTAGAAACAATAGAAATTAATAAATTTAAGGGTAATATTGAAACAGCAAACAAGCATGTTAAAAAATCCTTAAATCTGTTTCCAACTAGAACATCAAAAGCTAGTGATATTATTGTTACTAAGAATATTCCCAAAAAAATCTTACTGAATTTTTTTTCTATTAAATCAACTAAAGAAGATTTATTATTAGATGAATAATAAATCATACTTAATATTTTTCCTAGTTGAGTACTTTCTCCAGTTTCTACAACAATACCCATTCCATTTCCTTCTTTTATTATGGAACCTTTAAACAACATATTATTCATTTCACCTATACTAGAAATATTACCTGATAGCCTACTTTCAAATTTATTTTTAAAAAATGTTTCACCAGTTACATTTTTTTCATCAACCATAAGATCCTTTGCTTCTATAATTCTAAGATCTGCTGCAATTAAAGAATTCTTCTTAAAGTAAACAATATCACCCTTTACTAATTCTGATGATTTTATGATTTTTTCACGATTATCTCTTAAAACTGTTGTAGTTGTATTATTTAATTTTTGAAGAAATGATACATTTTTATTTTTCTTAAAAGCATCAATAATCTTTACAATAATATTAGTTAAAAACATTGTAAATACAATAACAGCCATTACAATTTCCTTGTTAACAAGCAAGATAATAAAAGCTATAATTTGTATTAACAAATAAATTCTAACAAAACTTTTTATATTTCCAGTTGCCCTAGGAAACCTTAAGGAATTATCCCCAAATTTCCTTCGTATTTTATTACATTCCTCTTCAGAAAGACCACTATATATATTACTATGTAACTCTTTAACAACATCTTTCCATGTGTTGTTACAATAATTTTCCAAAATAAAATCCCCCTAAATTCTCGTACCTTAATTTTACTGCATATTATAATTATAATATATACTTTAATATTTTGAAACTACTGTTTTGTTTTAGGATTAAATATCAAAGCCATTAAGTATCCAAAAAAAATTGATGCAGTAATACCTCCAGCTGCACCTGTAATACCACCTGTAAAGGCACCTAATAATCCAATCTTCTTAACCTCACTTATTGCAGCCTTAGCTAAGGTATTTCCAAATCCAGGTAAAGGCACTGTAGCTCCTGCCCCCCCAAATTCTACAATTTTATCATATAATCCAAAAGCACCAAGTATTGTACCTAATGTAACAAAGGAAACTAAAATTCTTGCTGGTGTTAACTTAGTAGTATCCATTAATATTTGACCAATAACACAAATTACTCCTCCTACTATAAAAGCTCTTACAAAATCCATTTTATTCATCTCCTAATCTATTTCTATTGATACAGCATGAGCTATTCCTGGTATACTTTCTCCTTGATATGAAGAAGTAGGACTCATTAATGCACCTGTAGATACTAATAAAACTTTTTTTATTTGTCTTTTCATAAGTTTACTATAAAGATATCCTGCTGCCACAACAGCACTACATCCACAGCCACTACCACCTGCTGCAACATTTTGCTCTTTTTTGTAAAATATCTCGTCACCACAATCAATATAATTATTTTTTATATCATAATTATATTCTAGAAGAAGTTTTTCAGTTATTGCCTTTCCTACACTTCCTAAATCTCCAGTTGCAATAATATCATAATCCTCTGGCTTTCTATTGGTATCCTTAAAATGTCTATAAATAGTATCAACTGCTGCCGGTGCCATAGCTGCACCCATATTATTTGCATCTACAATTCCATAGTCCTTAACCATACCAGTTGTAACATATCTTACTTCTGGATAATCTCCATTTTTTCCAAGTACCATAGCTCCTGAACCTGTCACTGTCCACTGAGCAGTTTCACACCTTTGAGAACCATATTCAAGCGGAAACCTAAACTGTCTTTCTGCAGAACTAAAATGTGATGAAGTAGAAGCTATAACATAATCAGCAAAATCTCCATCCATAATAAGTGACGCAAGACTTAAAGACTCAGTCATGGTAGAACAGGCTCCATATAATCCAAAAAAAGGTATAGAAAATTCTCTTGCTGCATATCCTGATGATATTATTTGATTTAAAAGATCTCCAGAAAATAAATAATTAATCTGTTCTCTTTTTAAACTAGCCTTATTTATTGCGCCATTTATTGCTTTTATAATAAGCTGACTTTCAGCCTTTTCGTAGCTGTCCTTGCCACAAGTATCATCTGTTAATATTTCATCAAAATATGAACTAAGAGGTCCTTCTCCTTCTTTAGGTCCTACTACTGAATATGTAGATATTATTTTAGGTGGTGACTGTAATTTTATAGTTGATGTTCCTATTCTCTTTTTTGCCATTTTATATTCTCCTTTCTTATACGTAAAATACTATAAAAAGAAAAAATAATATATAATTCCGATTATAACTGATGAACCTATTCCGTATACTAATACAGGTCCAGCTATGGTAAACATTTTTGCTGCCACTCCAAATACAAATCCTTCTTTTTTAAATTCTATTGACGCAGAAACAATTGCATTTGAAAATCCAGTAATTGGTACCACAGTACCGGCCCCTCCCTTTTCTGCTATTTTATCGTAAATCCCAATTCCAGTTAATAGTGCTCCTAAAAAAATCAAGCTAATTGATGTAATTGCTCCAATTTGATCTTTTGTAAAATCATATTTTGATAAAAAATTCATTATAAGCTGACCAATGTCACAAATCATACCTCCAACTACAAAAGCCCATATACAATTTTTCACAATTTTAGGTTTAGGCTTTTCTTGCTTAGTTAATATTTTAAATTTTTTAATTAAACTTTTTTCTTTATCCATTAATAATCACCCCTAAAGAAATTTCTATATTTATTGTTTCAAAATAAATAAAATTTATGCAAAATTTCTTTAAGATAAATAGCCTGCTTAAAATTTAGTAAGCAGACTATTTAATAAATTTACTTTTTACATTTTTTAATTGTACCTCAAATATTTGCTTCATTTCACTTTTTGTTCTTTATCACTTACAACTTCGGTTAATTAATAATTAAGAATTAAGTCAGCCGTCGCCGATACGCTCGGCTTAATTAAGAATTGAGGATATTTTTGCTCCTTCGTCGCAAAAATTTTAATTTATATTTATGTGGGTGGACAAGCTCCATATTTCAACGCTTACACCAAATTTTACATAAGACCTAATAGCATAAATACTTTGGGCCAAAACACAATAATTCTTAATTATCTCCTGTGGAGATTGGC